>NZ_AKJJ01000136.1:0-5996 GCF_000282395.1 Pseudomonas sp. GM55
GGAAAAGCCAGTGGACATCGGCGGTTACTACCACGCAGACGCCGAGTTGATCAGCAAGGCCATGCGCCCAAGCGCAACCTTCAACGCGGCAGTTGCTGCGCTGGTTTAAGGTTGTAAGGGAACATCACAAACCCCGGCCCTGTGCCGGGGTTTGTGTTTGTGGCTTCCACAATCTATCCGCGCGCCAACCCTGTAGGAGCCGGCTTGCTGGCGATAGCGGTTTATCATTCATCATATTTGTGACTGAGCCACCGCAATCGCCAGCAAGCCGGCTCCTACAAAGATTGTGTTTCAACATTCAAAATTGAGGGCATTTCATGGATTGGCAACCCCACATCACCGTCGCCACCATCGTCGAAGACAACGGCCGCTTCCTGATGGTCGAAGAATCCAAACACGGACGAACGGTGCTCAACCAGCCCGCCGGCCATCTGGACCCGAACGAAACCCTGACCGAAGCAGCCATCCGCGAAACCCTTGAGGAAACCGGCTGGGATGTCGAACCCACCGGCGTACTGGGCATTTACCTCTACACCGCCCCGAGCAACGGCGTGACCTACCAACGGGTCTGCTTCATCGCCAAACCACTGAAACACCACGCGGACTATCAACTGGATGACGGCATCGTCGGCGCCAAGTGGTTGACCCGCGAGGAATTAATCGAGCAACGCGACAACTGGCGCAGCGAGCTGATTATCCGCTGCATCGACGACTATCTGGCAGGCCAACACTTCGGCCTCGAATTGATCCGTCCTTCTCTTTAGCCTTGCGGGCCTGAGCCTGTTAGAATCGCGTCCTTTTTCAAGACACTCATTGAATCCCTATGCGTGATCCAGCCCCTTCTGACACACAAAAGAAGCGCGTCATTGTCGGCATGTCCGGCGGCGTGGACTCTTCCGTTTCCGCCCTCCTGCTGATCGAGCAGGGCTATGAGGTGGAAGGCCTGTTCATGAAGAACTGGGAAGAAGACGATGGAACGGAATACTGCACCGCCATGGATGACCTGGCGGACGCCCAGGCCGTGTGCGACAAGATTGGCATCAAGCTGCACACCGCCAACTTCGCCGCCGAGTACTGGGACAACGTGTTCGAGCATTTCCTGGCCGAATACAAGGCCGGACGCACGCCGAACCCGGACATCCTGTGCAACCGCGAAATCAAGTTCAAGGCGTTCCTCGACTACGCCATGATGCTCGGCGCCGACCTGATCGCCACTGGTCACTACGTGCGTCGCCGCGACATCGATGGCCGCACCGAACTGCTCAAGGGCCTGGACCCGAACAAGGACCAGAGCTACTTCCTGCACGCCGTCGGCGGCGAACAGATCGCCAAGACCCTGTTCCCGGTCGGTGAATTGGAAAAACCGCAAGTGCGCGCCATCGCCGAGAAATACGAGCTGGCGACCGCGAAGAAAAAGGATTCCACCGGGATCTGCTTTATCGGCGAGCGCCGTTTCAGCGACTTCCTCAAGCAGTACCTGCCGGCGCAACCGGGCGAGATCAAGACCACCGAAGGCGAAATCATCGGCCGTCACCACGGCCTGATGTATCACACCATCGGCCAGCGCCAGGGCCTGGGCATTGGCGGGCTGAAAGATGCCAGCGATGAGCCGTGGTACGTGCTGATCAAGGACCTGGAACACAACGAGCTGATCGTCGGCCAGGGCAACGATCACCCATGGCTGTTCTCCCGCGCCCTGCTCGCTTCCGATATCTATTGGGTCAACCCGATCGATCTGAGCCAGCCGCGCAGGCTGACCGCCAAGGTCCGTTATCGCCAGGGCGACCAGCCCTGCATCCTGGAAAAGACCGCCACGGGTTATCGCGCAACCTTCGATGACCCGCAACGCGCGGTCACTCCGGGCCAGTCCGTGGTGTTCTACGACGGTGAAGTCTGCCTCGGCGGCGGCGTGATTGAAGTGGCGGAGCCATGGAGCAGCAAGGACACTGTTAAAGGCGAGCAACAATGAGCCCCATCCAGGAGCAATTGACAGCACTGGGCGGCGTGTTTCTCGCCGCCGTGCTGGTGGACAGGATTGCCAAGACCGGCCAGACCAACGAGGCCGGCCTGACCTGCATGCTCGGCAGCCTGCTGATTCGCGACCCCAAGGACACCCTGGAAGTCTATGGCGGCGATGACATCAACCTGCGGGAAGGTTATCGCGCCCTGATCGGCGCCCTCGAACGCGACCCAAGCGCCCTGCAGCGTGAGCCACTGCGCTACGCCCTGGCCATGCTCGGTCTTGAGCGCCAGCTGGCAAAGCGCGACGACATGCTCGACGTGATCGGCAAACGCCTGCCGCAGATTCAGTCCCAGGTCGAACACTTCGGCCCGGCGCACGAAAACGTGATCGCCGCGTGCGGCGCGCTGTATCAGGACACCCTGAGCACCCTGCGCCAACGCATCCAGGTGCACGGCGACATGCGCAACCTGCAACAACCGAGCAACGCCTCGAAAATTCGCGCCCTGCTGCTGGCCGGCATTCGTTCGGCGCGCCTGTGGCGGCAGTTGGGCGGTCATCGCTGGCAGCTGGTGATCAGCCGCCGCAAATTGCTGAAAGAGCTTTACCCATTGATGCGTAACGAATAACCCGCATCGACAGAACCGAACTTAGCAATACGCGTAATACGCCGGTCAGTTGGCGACGGACCGGCGGATTTTTTCATGTATGATACGCGCCCCATTTCGTTGCCCGACTGTCCGAGAACACCCCATGCAGCTCTCTTCGCTCACTGCGGTTTCCCCTGTTGACGGCCGCTACGCCGGCAAAACCCAGGCCCTGCGCCCAATTTTCAGCGAGTACGGCCTGATCCGTGCCCGCGTCCTGGTTGAAGTGCGCTGGCTCCAGCGCCTGGCCGCTCACCCTGCCATCAGCGAAGTGCCGGCGTTCTCCGCCGAAGCCAACGCTGTGCTCAACACCCTGGCGGAAAACTTCTCTCTGGAGCACGCCGAGCGCGTCAAAGAGATCGAGCGCACCACCAACCACGACGTCAAAGCCATCGAATACCTGCTCAAAGAGCAAGCGGCCAAGCTGCCGGAACTGGCCAAGGTCAGTGAGTTCATCCACTTTGCCTGCACCAGCGAGGACATCAACAACCTGTCCCACGCCCTGATGCTGCGTGAAGGTCGTGATGACGTGATGCTGCCGCTGATGCGCCAGACCGCCAACGCCATCCGCGAACTGGCGATCCGTTTCGCCGACGTGCCAATGCTGTCGCGCACCCACGGTCAGCCGGCCTCGCCGACCACCCTGGGCAAAGAACTGGCGAACGTGGTTTACCGCCTGGAGCGTCAGATCGCCCAAGTCGCTGCCGTTCCGCTGCTGGGCAAGATCAACGGCGCTGTCGGCAACTACAACGCACACCTGTCGGCCTACCCTGAGATCGACTGGGAAGCCAACGCCCGCGCCTTCATCGAAGACGAGCTGGGCCTGGGCTTCAACCCGTATACCACGCAGATCGAACCGCACGACTACATTGCCGAGCTGTTCGACGCGATCGCACGCTTCAACACCATCCTGATCGACTTCGACCGCGACATCTGGGGCTACATCTCCCTGGGTTATTTCAAACAGCGCACCATCGCTGGCGAAATCGGTTCGTCGACCATGCCGCACAAGGTCAACCCGATCGACTTCGAAAACTCCGAAGGCAACCTGGGCATCGCCAACGCACTGTTCCAGCACCTGGCGAGCAAGCTGCCGATCTCCCGCTGGCAGCGCGACCTGACCGACTCCACCGTGCTGCGCAACCTCGGTGTCGGCTTCGCCCACAGCGTGATCGCTTACGAAGCCAGCCTCAAAGGCATCAGCAAACTGGAGCTCAACGAGCAGAAGATTGCCGCTGACCTGGACGCTTGCTGGGAAGTATTGGCCGAGCCGATCCAGACCGTGATGCGTCGCTACAACATCGAAAACCCGTATGAAAAGCTGAAAGAACTGACCCGCGGCAAGGGCATCAGCCCTGAAGCGCTGCAGACTTTCATCGACGGCCTGGACATGCCGGCCGCAGCCAAGGCTGAGCTGAAACTGCTCACCCCGGCCAACTACATCGGCAACGCTGTAGCACAAGCCAAACGCATCTGATCGACCGCTAGACCCTTTTAAGACGCCCGGCCGCGCCGGGCGTTTTTATTCCCGTCTGAAAAGTGCATTTTTTCAATAGGTTACACATGAATCCTGATACTCCTCTTCAACTTCTGGGCGGCATCACGGCACGGGAATTCCTGCGCGACTACTGGCAGAAAAAGCCGCTGTTGATCCGCCAGGCGATTCCTGACTTCGAAAGCCCGATCGACGCCGACGAATTGGCCGGCCTGGCGCTGGAAGAAGAAGTCGAATCGCGCCTGATCATCGAGCACGGCGAGCGCCCCTGGGAATTGCGTCGCGGTCCGTTCGCCGAAGACGAATTCAGCAAATTGCCGGAGCGCGAATGGACCCTGCTGGTGCAGGCCGTGGATCAATTCGTGCCGGAAGTCAGCGAACTGCTGGAAAACTTCCGTTTTCTGCCGAGCTGGCGCATCGACGACGTGATGATCAGCTACGCAGCGCCGGGTGGCAGCGTGGGTCCGCACTTCGACAACTACGACGTGTTCCTGCTGCAAGGCCACGGCAAGCGCAACTGGAAGATCGGCCAGATGTGCAACACCGAAAGCCCGCTGCTGGCCCACGCCGACCTGCGCATCCTCGCCGACTTCGAAGCCACCGACGAATGGGTGCTGGAACCGGGCGACATGCTCTACCTGCCGCCACGCCTGGCCCATTGCGGCGTTGCCGTTGATGAATGCATGACCTACTCGGTCGGCTTCCGCGCGCCGAGCGCCGCTGAAGTGCTGACCCACTTCACCGACTTCCTCAGCCAGTTCCTGTCGGACGAAGAACGCTACACCGACGCCGACGCCGTACCGACAGCCGACCCTCACCAGATCCAGCGCGACGCACTCGACCGCTTGAAAGGCCTGCTGGCCGAACACATGAGCGACGAGCGCCTGCTGCTGACCTGGTTCGGCCAGTTCATGACCGAGCCACGCTACCCGGAACTGGTGGTGGGCCCGGAAGACGTCGAAGAAGACGACGTCATGAACGAACTGGAGCAAGGCGCGATCCTGATTCGCAACCCAAGCGCGCGCCTGGCGTGGTCCGAAGTCGACGACGACCTGCTGCTGTTCGCCAGCGGCCAGAGCCGTTATCTGCCGGGCAAGCTGCGCGAACTGCTGAAGATGATCTGCGCCGCCGACGCACTGCACGCCGACAACCTCGGCGAATGGCTGAGCGATGAAGACGGCCGCGGCCTGCTGTGTGAACTGGTCAAGCAAGGAAGCCTGGGGTTTGCCGATGAATAAGATTCACGTACGTGTCGCAGACTGGCAGAAGGACAACGCCGAGATCCGGCGCATTCGTGAAACGGTGTTCGTCGCCGAACAGTCAGTTCCACCCGAACTGGAATGGGATGCCGACGATGCAACCGCCGTGCATTTCCTCGCGTTCGAAGGCGACTTTCCGATTGGCACAGCCCGCTTGCTGCCCGATGGCCACATCGGCCGAGTGTCGGTGCTCAAGGACTGGCGCGGCCTGAAAGTCGGCGACGCGCTGATGCAAGCGGTGATTGGCGAAGCCGAAAAGCGCGGCCTGAAGCAGCAGATGCTCAGCGCTCAAGTGCAAGCCACGGCGTTCTATGAGCGCCTGGGCTTCAACATGGTCAGTGAGGAGTTCCTGGAAGCCGGGATTCCGCATGTGGACATGGTGCGGCACTCGGCCTGATACCGAGGTACCCCCATCGCGAGCAGGCTCCCACAGGGTTCACGCTGAATCTGTGGGAGCGGGCTTGCCCGCGAAGAGGCCAGAAAAAACACCACGAAACGCCCCGCCATTTTCGGATGCCGGGGCGTTTTGCTGTCTACGATTCAACTTACCCCACCCAGGGCCGACAAACTTGTAGGAGCGAGCATGCTCGCGATGGGCGTGAACGATAATGCTGGAAGCCTGACACCCCGCGGCG
>NZ_AKJJ01000137.1:0-131054 GCF_000282395.1 Pseudomonas sp. GM55
GGCTCGTGCCCGCCGATGCAGGACCTGTACGGCAAGATCCGCAAAGTCGCGCCGACCGACTCCAACGTTCTGATCCAGGGCGAATCGGGCACCGGTAAAGAACTGGTGGCGCGCGCCCTGCACAACCTGTCCAAACGCGCCAAGGCGCCGATGATTTCGGTGAACTGCGCGGCCATTCCGGAAAGCCTGATCGAGTCCGAACTGTTCGGCCACGAAAAAGGCGCATTCACCGGTGCCAGTGCCGGACGCGCTGGCCTGGTAGAAGCGGCGGACGGCGGCACCTTGTTCCTCGATGAAATCGGCGAACTGCCGCTGGAAGCCCAGGCTCGCCTGCTGCGCGTATTGCAGGAGGGCGAAATTCGTCGCGTGGGCTCGGTGCAGTCGCAAAAAGTCGATGTGCGCCTGATCGCAGCGACGCACCGCGACCTCAAGAGCCTGGCGAAGATCGGCCAGTTCCGCGAAGACTTGTATTATCGCCTCCACGTTATCGCGCTGAAGCTGCCAGCCCTGCGCGAACGCGGTGCGGACGTCAACGAAATCGCCAACGCCTTCCTGGCGCGGCAAAGTGCGCGAATCAACCGCACCGACCTGAAGTTCGCCGCGGATGCCGAGCAAGCCATTCGTCACTACTCCTGGCCGGGCAACGTTCGCGAACTGGAGAACGCCGTCGAGCGCGCCGTTATCCTGTGCGAAAGCCCGGAGATTTCTGCCGAACTGCTGGGCATCGACATCGAACTGGGCGACCTGGAAGACGACGAGTTCATTGGCCTGCCCCCGCAACAGGGCAACGGCAATGCCAGTAACAACAACCACGAGCCGACCGAAGACCTCTCCCTGGAAGACTACTTCCAGCATTTCGTTCTCGAGCATCAGGACCACATGACGGAAACCGAGCTGGCTCGCAAGCTCGGGGTCAGTCGCAAATGCCTGTGGGAGCGCCGTCAACGCCTGGGCATTCCACGACGCAAGACCGGGGTGGCCAGCGAGAGCTGAACCGCTCCTGTCTGATGTGCGGGTAACACGTGACTTTGTGGAAAAAACTGTTACCTCAGTTTTTTCACGTAACAGAAGCCGGGGCTTACGGTAACGAAGCCCCGGTTTTTTTTGGCCCTCGAAATGCCTACCAGCCGACCTAACCCCTTGTTTTATTGGGCTTCGTAAAAGTTGGCACGCACCCTGCTATATGTTTGGTACAAGAACAATAACAAGCAATGCACAAGACAATAAAAATAAGACGAATCGACTCACGCACAATAAAAACAAGACGGCGAGAGGCGCAGCTAACTGATTCTTTTGGAGAGGCGTTGTATTTGGGGCTTGCCCCACGACCAGGCCGAGAACAACAAAAACTGTCCCAAGACAGAGCCTGCACTGGTTGGATCGAAAGATCACTGCAATTCAGCGACCAAAGCAATCCGTTTGCTCTTGGCTCCCGATTGGGAGGGTCATGAAGGAAAACTTCATGGCGAGGGCGCTCAACAAAAACAAGAAGCCCAAAACCAAAAATAAAAATAGAGCATGCAACTACTTCTTGGGGAGCTTCGGCTCCCCTTGTGGTTTCTGTGATCCCCCCCTACCCGCTTCCTGTCCCTGTAGGAGCGAGCTTGCTCGCGAAAAACCCACAGGCAACACTGGGCATCTGGTTTTCCGTGTAATCGTTCACGTCTTTCGCGAGCAATCGAGCGTCGACCGGCTGCTCCTACATTTGCAGTGTCCTACACCATCCCCCGACTAAATGCTAGAATCCCCGCCCATCATGCGGTCATTCTTCTGTTATGGCCGAATATTCCTTCAAACAGTGCATCCCATGCTGAAGAAGCTGTTCCAGTCATTCCGTTCTCCCAAGCGTCCTACGCAACACATTCGCAGCACGCCTGAAGTGCTCAACAGCGGTCAACATTCGCTGCAAAAGGCGCAATTCAGCCGCTACGCGGTGAATATCGTTGAACGCCTGCAGAGCGCCGGTTATCAGGCTTACCTGGTTGGCGGTTGCGTGCGCGACATGCTGCTGGGTATCACTCCGAAAGATTTCGACGTTGCCACCAGCGCCACCCCCGAGCAGGTACGGGCCGAATTCCGTAACGCGCGAATCATCGGGCGCCGATTCAAACTGGTGCACATCCACTTCGGCCGCGAAATCATCGAAGTCGCGACATTCCGCGCCAATCACCCGCAAAACGAAGACGAGGAAGACAGCAACCAGTCTTCGCGCAACGAAAGCGGGCGCATCTTGCGCGATAACGTCTATGGCACCCTGGAAGAAGACGCGCAACGTCGCGACTTCACCATCAATGCCCTGTATTACGATCCGGTCAGCGAACGCATCCTCGACTACGCCAATGGCGTACACGACATCCGCAATCACCTGATCCGCCTGATCGGCGATCCGAAGCAACGCTACCAGGAAGACCCGGTACGCATGCTGCGAGCCGTGCGTTTCGCCGCCAAGCTGAACTTCGGCATCGAAAAACACAGCGCCCTGCCGATCCGCGACCTCGCGCCGATGCTGCGCGAGATCCCGTCGGCTCGCCTGTTCGAAGAGGTACTCAAGCTGTTCCTCTCCGGTCATGCCGCCGATACGTTTGAAATGCTGGTCGACCTGCAATTGTTCGATCCACTGTTCCCGGCCAGCGCCGAAGCACTGGAATACAACCCGACGTACACCCACACCCTGATCAGCGAAGCCCTGATCAATACCGACCTGCGGATCAAGCAGAACAAACCGGTTACCCCGGCGTTCCTGTTTGCTGCCCTGCTCTGGCCTGCCCTGCCGGCGCGGGTCCTGCGCCTGCAGGAGCGTGGCATGCCGCCGATTCCGGCGATGCAGGAAGCGGCGCACGAGCTGATTGCCGAACAGTGCCAACGCATCGCGATTCCGAAACGCTTCACCATGCCGATCCGCGAGATCTGGGACATGCAGGAACGCCTGCCGCGCCGCAGCGGCAAGCGTGCCGATCTGTTGCTGGACAATCCGCGCTTCCGCGCCGGCTACGACTTCCTGCTGCTACGCGAAAGCGCTGGCGAGCAGACCGACGGCCTTGGCGACTGGTGGACGGACTACCAGGACGCCAACGACAGTGAGCGCCGCGACATGATTCGCGACCTCAGCGGCAAGGACGAAGGTACCGGTGCCCCGCGCAAGCGTCGCCGCAGCGGTGGTTCCAAACGCAAACGCGCCGCCGGTGCTTCGAGCACCTCGGGCGAATAATCCATGGAACGCATCTACATCGGCATGGGCAGCAATCTGGCTGACCCTGCCGAACAACTGCGCAGCGCCGTCGAAGCACTGGCGCACTTGCCGCAATCGGCGCTGGTCGGGGTTTCTGCGTTTTATCAAAGCGACTCGCTGCTTCCCGGACAACCGCGCTACACCAATGCGGTGGCCGCTCTTGACAGCACGTTGGCGCCACTGGAACTGCTGGATGCCTTGCAAGCCATCGAAAACGGCCAGGGTCGCGAGCGCCTCGAGCGTTGGGGGCCACGCACGCTGGACCTCGACATCCTGCTGTTCGGTGATCGCCTGATCGACGAACCGCGCCTCAAGGTCCCCCATTACCACATGCAGGAACGGGCCTTCGTGCTTTATCCGCTGGCGGAATTGGCACCTGCGGATCTGCGACTGGCTGATGGCCGGACATTGGCCCAACTGCTCATGGCATGCCCGTTCGTCGGCCTGGAGCGCCTTCCCCAAAACTGACCAAAATCCCCCACATTGGTTTTGCGTCGAGCGCGACATCCACTGCTGAATCGCATCAGTACCCCGGTAACACCCCACCCGTAACAATGCGGTAACACACGCAATTGACTTCCCTCGTTCTCCTCACGACTATAGGCGTCCCGCTGCCGCCAACACGGCGTTCAAGGGCGCAATCCAGGCCTTAAAAGCACGACAAAAGAGCGTGCGCCTGTATTTAACGAAGAATCACGCGCGTTACTCGCAGTAGTTTCCACAGCGCCTGAATGAGGAACTTTTCATGCCAGCCATCACCCTGACCACCCTGCAAGGTCTGAAGCAAAAAGGTGAAAAGATCACCATGCTGACCTGCTACGACGCGACCTTCGCCCATGCCTGCAATCAGGCCGGCGTCGAAGTGCTGCTGGTGGGCGACTCCCTCGGCATGGTTTTGCAGGGCCACGACAGCACCTTGCCTGTCACCACCGCAGAAATGGCTTACCACGTGGCTGCCGTCAAACGCGGTAACAGTGATGCCTTGATCCTCGCCGACCTGCCTTTCATGGCCTACGCCACCACCGAGCAAGCCATGGCCAACAGCGCTTTGTTGATGCAGGCCGGCGCGCACATGGTCAAGGTTGAAGGGGCTTTGTGGCTGGCCGACTCGATCCGCCTGCTGGCCGAACGCGGCATCCCTGTATGCGCGCACATGGGCCTGACGCCGCAATCGGTGAACATCCTTGGCGGCTACAAGGTCCAGGGTCGCAATGAAAACCAGGCGCGGCAGATGCGTGCCGACGCGATCGCCCTGGAACAGGCCGGTGCGGCAATGCTGCTGCTCGAGTGCGTCCCGAGCGAGCTGGCAGAAGAAATCACCCAGGCCGTGAAGATACCGGTGATCGGTATTGGCGCCGGCAATCGCACCGATGGCCAGGTGCTGGTTCTGCACGACATGCTGGGGCTGTCCATTTCCGGCCGCGTGCCAAAATTCGTGAAAAACTTCATGACTGGCCGGACCAGCATCGAAGCTGCACTGAATGCCTACGTGACTGAAGTCAAAGCGGCAACTTTCCCTGGGATCGAACACGGATTCTCTGCATGAACACCGTAAAAACCGTACGCGAACTGCGGGCCGCCGTGGCCCGTGCCCGTAGCGAAGGCAAGCGCATCGCCTTTGTGCCAACCATGGGCAACCTGCACAGCGGCCACGTTGCACTGGTGACCAAAGCCTCCCAACGGGCGGACTTCGTGGTGGCGAGCGTTTTCGTCAATCCGCTGCAATTCGGTGCTGGCGAAGACCTCGACAAGTACCCGCGCACTCTCGCCGCCGACCAGGAAAAACTGCTCCAGGCCGGATGCCACCTGCTGTTTGCCCCCACTGTCGAAGAGATGTATCCCGACGGCATGACCGGCCAGACCCGCGTCAGTGTCCCGCAATTGTCCGAAGGCCTGTGCGGCGCCAGCCGGCCGGGGCATTTCGAAGGTGTGGCGACGGTGGTCAGCAAGCTGTTCAACATGGTCCAGCCGGACCTGGCGATTTTCGGCGAGAAAGACTTCCAGCAACTGGCGGTGATTCGCGCACTGGTACATGACCTGAACATGCCGATCCAGATCATCGGTGAGCCGACCGTAAGGGCGGCCGATGGCCTGGCGCTGTCGTCGCGCAACGGTTTTCTCAACGAAGAGCAGCGCGCTGTGGCGCCGGTGGTGTACCGCACGTTGAGCGAGATCGCCGAGTCGATCAAGCACGGTGAGCGCGACTTCCCGGCGTTGATCCGCGTGAAACTGCAACAGCTCGAAGCCGCCGGCCTGCGCCCGGATTACCTGGAAATTCGCCACGCCATGACCTTGCGTCCTGCGACGCCAGAGGATCGTGACCTGGTAATCCTGGTGGCGGCGTTCCTGGGAACGACGCGGTTGATCGACAACCTGCACCTGAACCTCGACGCGCCGATCTAATCACCGAAATTCCCCTGTAGGAGCGAGCCTGCTCGCGATGAACTCCGACGCGCCGCGTACATTCAGGAAATACGCGTAATCGTTAACGTCCATCGCGAACAGGCTCGCTCCTACAGGGGCATCTGTGCCCAAACAGACTGTATTGCCGCCCACAAACCCATCGGGCAAACTGCCCGCCGTTCGATTCCGACCTGGGAAACACTCATGCACGCCATCATGCTCAAAGCCAAGCTGCATCGCGCCGAAGTCACCCACGCTGTACTCGATTACGAAGGCTCCTGCGCCATCGACGGTGAATGGCTGGACCTGTCCGGCATCCGCGAGTACGAGCAGATCCAGATCTACAACGTCGACAACGGCGAGCGCTTCACCACCTACGCCATCCGTGGCGAAGAAGGCTCGCGCATGATTTCGGTCAATGGCGCTGCGGCGCACAAGGCCAAGGTCGGCGATCGCGTGATCATCTGCGCTTATGCCCACTACAGCGAAGCCGAACTGCTCAACTTCAAGCCGCGCATGCTCTACATGGCACCGGGCAATGAACTGAGCCACACCAGCAATGCCATTCCGGTCCAAGTCGCCTGATCCGAGCACTGTCTCTTCCGTTTGTCGGACTTTTCCTAACTTCGATGTTAAAAAAGTACCGGAAACAGGTCAGACAAAGTCAAGACAGATCATTGCGCGGGGTTTACTGTATTCGCCCTGCGCCATGAAATCGTGTCGACGCAGTTGACCGGAACGCCAACCCACAGCGCTCCGGGATTTTTAGTGTTCAAAAGGCCGTTCAAGTAATAAGGAAACCCGCAGCGATGGCGTACTACCGCACTCCTCACGACGTGACCGCTCTGCCTGCCTGGCAAGCGTTGAATGACCACCGCCAAGCCATGCAGGATTTCAGCATGCGCGAAGCCTTCAATGCCGATCCGCAGCGCTTTACTCAATTCACCCTCAGCAGTTGCGGCCTGTTTCTCGATTACTCGAAAAACCTGATCAACGCCGAGACCCGCAACTTGCTGGTGGGCCTGGCCAACGCAGTCGACCTCAAGGGTGCGATCAAGTCGCTGTTCGACGGCGAAATCGTCAACGCTTCGGAAGGCCGTCCAGCCCTGCACACCGCCCTGCGCCGCCCGGTTGGCGACAAGCTCTCGGTCAATGGCATCAACGTGATGCCGGAAGTGCACAAGGTGCTGAACCAGATCACCGACCTCGTTGGCCGTATCCACGATGGTCTGTGGCGCGGTTACACCGAAAAACCAATCACCGACGTGGTCAACATCGGCATCGGCGGCTCCTTCCTCGGCCCGGAGCTGGTGTCCGAAGCCTTGCTGTCCTACGCCCAGAAAGGCGTGCGCTGCCATTACCTGGCAAACATCGACGGCAGCGAGTTCCACGAACTGACCATGAAGCTGCGCGCCGAGACCACGCTGTTCATCGTCTCGTCGAAATCCTTCAACACCCTCGAAACCCTGAAGAACGCCCAGGCCGCCCGTGCCTGGTATCTGGCCCAGGGTGGTTCGGAAGCCGAGCTGTATCGCCATTTCATCGCGGTATCGAGCAACAACGCCGCCGCGGTGGCGTTCGGCATCCGCGAAGAGAACATCTTCCCGATGTGGGACTGGGTCGGCGGGCGCTACTCGCTGTGGTCGGCCATCGGTTTGCCGATTGCCCTGGCCATCGGCATGTCCAACTTCAAGGAATTGCTGTCCGGTGCCTACACCATGGACCAGCACTTCCAGAGCGCACCGTTCGAACAGAACATGCCGGTGCTGCTGGCCTTGCTCGGTGTGTGGTACGGCAACTTCTGGGGCGCGCAAAGCCATGCGATCCTGCCGTACGATCACTACCTGCGTAACATCACCAAGCACCTGCAACAGCTGGACATGGAATCCAATGGCAAGAGCGTGCGCCAGGACGGCAAGCCCGTGTCCACCGACACCGGACCGGTGATCTGGGGTGGCGTTGGCTGCAACGGGCAGCACGCCTACCACCAGTTGCTGCACCAGGGCACCCAACTGATCCCGGCCGACTTCATCGTGCCGATCGTCAGCTTCAACCCGGTGTCCGACCACCACCAGTGGCTGTACGCCAACTGCCTGTCCCAGAGCCAGGCGCTGATGCTCGGCAAGACCCTTGCCGAGGCTGAAACCGAGCTGCGTGACAAAGGCATGGGCGAAGCCGAAGTGCAAAAGCTTGCACCGCACAAGGTGATCCCGGGCAACCGTCCGAGCAACACCCTGGTGGTCGAGCGCATCAGCCCGCGCCGCCTCGGCGCTCTGGTGGCGATGTACGAGCACAAAGTCTTCGTGCAAAGCGTGATCTGGGGCATCAACGCCTTCGACCAGTGGGGCGTGGAACTGGGCAAAGAGCTGGGCAAAGGCGTCTACAACCGCCTGGTCGGCAGCGAAGAAACCCCGGCCGAGGACGCCTCCACCCAAGGGCTGATCAATTACTTCCGCGGTCGTCACCGCGGGTGATTTGACCGGCCCCTGTAGGAGCTGGCTTGCCGGCGAAGGCTGCGTGTCATTCAACGCTTATGTTGACTGATCCACCGCTTTCGCTGGCAAGCCAGCTCCTACGAGGGTCGCACAGCTCCCCTCTTGAACCCATGGGGCACTCGGCGCATCTTTATCCTTGTCGCAAAACAAGCATAAGGAACCGTCATGTTCGATATCAGCACGTTCCCCAAAGCCGATGCCGTCCGCCGGGCTGCACAATTGAGTCAAGACGACTACCACCGCCTGTACCGCGAATCCGTCGAACACCCCAGTACGTTCTGGGCCGAACAGGCCACGCGTTTTCTCGACTGGAGCAAACCGTGGGACACCGTCCAGCGCTACAACCTGAAAACCGGTGAGGCCAGCTGGTTTGCCGGCGCGCAATTGAACGTCAGCTACAACTGCATCGACCGGCACCTGGAGAAACGCGGCGATCAGGTCGCCATCATCTGGGAAGGCGATGACCCCGCCGAATCCACGCAAATCACCTACAAAAAACTCCATCACCACGTCTGTCGACTGGCCAACGTGCTCAAAAGCCGTGGCGTGACGAAAGGCGACCGCGTGTGCATCTACATGCCGATGATCCCCGAAGCCGCCTACGCCATGCTCGCCTGTGCGCGGATCGGTGCGATTCATTCAGTGGTGTTCGGCGGATTCTCCCCTGACTCGCTGCGTGACCGGATCCTCGACGCCGACTGCCGCACCGTGATCACCGCCGATGAAGGCGTGCGCGGCGGTAAATTCGTGCCGCTCAAACACAACGTCGACAAGGCCCTGCAAAGCTGCCCCGATGTCAGCAGCGTGATCGTGGTCGAGCGCACCCAAAACCAGGTGAACTGGATTGAAGGCCGCGACCTCTGGTATCACCAGGTGCTGCGCGACGTCAGCGACGATTGCCCACCCGAACCAATGGACGCCGAAGACCCGCTGTTCATCCTCTATACCTCAGGCAGCACCGGCAAACCCAAAGGCGTGTTGCACACCACTGGCGGCTACCTGCTACAAGCGGCGATGACCTTCAAATACGTGCTGGATTACCGCGACGGCGAAGTGTTCTGGTGCACCGCCGATGTCGGTTGGGTCACCGGCCACAGCTACATCGTCTACGGCCCGCTGACCAGCGGCGCAACCACGCTGATCTTCGAAGGCGTGCCGAGCTACCCGAGCACTTCGCGTTTCTGGCAAGTGATCGACAAGCACAAGGTGAATATCTTCTACACCGCCCCTACCGCCCTGCGCGCCCTGATGCGCGAAGGTCCCGAGCCATTGAAGGAAACGTCACGCCAAAGCCTCAGATTGCTCGGTACCGTCGGCGAGCCGATCAACCCAGAAGCGTGGGAGTGGTACTTCCATGAGGTCGGCGAAGAGCGCTGCCCCATCGTCGATACCTGGTGGCAGACCGAAACCGGCGGCATCATGCTCAGTCCTTTGGTCAGCGCACAGCGGATAAAACCCGGTTGCGCCACGCAACCGATGTTCGGTGTGCAACCGGTACTGCTCGACGAGCAGGGCAAGGAAATCAAAGGCGCCGGCAGCGGCGTACTCGCCATAAAGTCCAGCTGGCCGGCGCAGATCCGCAGCGTCTATCGCGACCCGCAACGCATGGTCGACACCTATTTCAAGCCGTATCCCGGGTACTACTTCACCGGCGATGGCGCGCGGCGCGATGAAGATGGCGATTACTGGATCACCGGGCGCATCGACGATGTGATCAACGTGTCCGGCCACCGTATCGGCACCGCCGAAGTGGAAAGCGCCCTGGTGCTGCACGAGAGCATCGCCGAAGCCGCAGCAGTTGGTTACCCCCACGACATCAAGGGCCAGGGCATCTATGTTTTCGTCACGCCCATGAACGGCGTCGAAACCAACGATGAACTGAAAAAGCAATTGCTGGCCCTCGTCAGCCAGGAAATCGGCAGTTTCGCCAAACCGGATTTGATCCAGTGGGCACCGGCCTTGCCGAAAACCCGCTCAGGCAAGATCATGCGGCGCATTCTGCGCAAGATCGCCTGCAATGAGCTCGATAGCCTGGGTGACACTTCGACACTGGCCGATCCGAGCGTGGTGCAGGGGCTGATCGACAAACGCCTGAATCAATAACGTACCGACTTCTGTAGGAGCAGCCGGTCGACGCTCGATCGCTCGCGATGAACTCCGACACACCGCGTTTACTCAGGAAACACGCGTTATCGTTAACGTCCATCGCGAGCAATCGAGCGTCGACCGGCTGCTCCTACAGAAAATTACAGAGTGACCATGGAATTCATCCGCACCCGCATTGAAACCCAGATCATGAGCCTGAGCGGTTTGTCCCTGGGCAAACTCGACCTGGAAAACCCCAAGGGCGACCCCGGGCTGTTCGGGCCAGACTCGGTGAGCTGGCAAGTCCATGGTGATTTCAGCAGCATGCTGATCGGTGGCATCGCCGCCCTGATGCTGCAGGCCCTGCACCCGCTGGCATTGGCCGGGGTCTGGGACCATTCGAATTTTCGTGAAGACATGCTCGGTCGCTTGCGCCGCACCGGGCAGTTCATCTCCGGCACTACCTTCGGTTCTCGACAGGATGCCGAATGGCTGATCGAAAAAGTCCGCACCATCCATTTGCAGATTACCGGCACGGCGCCGGATGGCCGCCCCTATGCTGCCAGCGATCCCGAATTGCTGACGTGGGTGCACGTGGCAGAAGTCAGTAACTTCCTCGCCGCGCATTTGCGCTATCGCAACCCACATCTTTCACCTGCCGACCAGGATCGCTATTACGCGGAAATCGCCTTGGTCGCCGAACGCCTGGGCGCCCGCGATGTGCCCCGTTCACGGCGGGAAATTGCCGACTACCTCAAGCGCATCCGTCCACAACTGCTGTGCGACGAACGCAGTCGTGAAGTCCTGCGCCTGCTGCTGAACGCCCCCTCCCCCAGTCGCCTGGCCAAGCCTTTCGGCAGTTTGATGATGCAGGCCGGGATCGACTTGCTGCCGGACTGGGCCAGCGAGATGCTCGGCGTAAGCCAGAACCCGCTGCAACGCAAGCTGATCCGCGCCAGCGTCAACCGCAGCGCGCCGATGCTGCGCTGGGCGGTGCGTAATGGATCGGTTCAACGCGCTAAACGAAGGATGGGCCTGTAGGAGCTGGCTTGCCAGCGATGAACGATAATGCGGATTGTCAGATAAGTCGTGTTGCGGCCTTCGCTGGCAAGCCAGCTCCTACCAGGTGTGCTGCAAGCTGTTAAACTCCCGCGCCCAATTCCTCTTGCAAGGCGCCCAGCATGTCTTCCTTGAATCAGGCGCTGCGCGCCGCCCTCGATCAACGCCAGGACCTGCTCGCCGAACTGCACCAGCAAGGTACCGATTGCTATCGCCTGTTCCACGGCAGCCAGGAAGGCGCCGGCGGCCTGACCATCGACCGCTACGGCCCGCAATTGCTGGTGCAAAGTTTCCACCAGCCGCTGGAGCGCGAGACGCTGCTGCAACTGCACGAAGCGATCAATCAACACCTGGGTTTTGCCACCCTGCTGGTCTACAACGACCGCTCCCGGGGCAACTCACGCATCGATCGCGAAGACACCGTCTACCGCGCCGACGAAGCCGCCCTGCAAGACCTGGTTGGCCACGAATGGGGCCTGAACTATCGGGTGCGTGGCCGCCATGCCGGACAGGACCCGCTGCTGTTCCTCGATTTGCGCAATACCCGTGGCTGGGTCAAGGATCACAGCAAAAACAAAAGCGTACTGAACCTGTTCGCCTACACCTGTGGTGTCGGCCTCAGTGCTGCCGCCGGCGGCGCGCGCGAGGTATGCAACCTGGACTTCGCCGAAGGCAACCTGGCGGTCGGTCGGGAGAACGGCCAACTCAATCCGCAGTTGCCGACCATGGAATTTATCCAGTCCGACTACTTCCCGGCCATTCGCCAGCTTGCCGGCCTGCCGGTCAGCCAGCGCCGCGGGCAGAAACTGCCAAGCTATCAGCGCCTGGAACAGCGCCAGTACGATTTGGTGCTGCTGGACCCGCCGGCCTGGGCCAAGAGCGCATTCGGCACTGTCGACCTGCTGCGCGACTACCAGAGCCTGCTCAAACCAGCCCTGCTGACCACCGCCGACAACGGCGTGCTGATTTGCTGCAACAACCTGGCGAAAGTCAGCATGGACGACTGGCGTGAACAGGTTTTGCGTTGTGCAGAGAAGGCCGGGCGGCCGGTACGTGAGTGGACCGTGATGAAGCCAGGCGCCGACTTCCCGTCGCTGGATCAGCAACCACCGCTGAAAACCCTGATTCTGCAGCTCTGACCGTTGCAGGAGAAATCTGAAAGTTCATGAACGGGCCGACCACTTCGGAACCAGAATCGCGTGCCATACTCCAAGGCACTCCGATCCAGACAGATGAAGCCGCACATGTACAAAGGATTGATTCGCGCCCTCGGCGCCTTGTTGACTGTTCTGGCCCTCTACAGCTTGCTGGGCTTTCTGATTTTACCGGGGGTCGCGTTGCGCGTTGCCAACCAGCAACTGGCCAACTACGCCACCACCCCAGCCACGATCCAGCGGATCGAATTCAATCCGTTCAGCCTTGAACTGACCCTTTGGGGCTTGAATATCGGCGAGCCCGGCAAGGAGCAGGTCGGTTTCGAACGCCTGTACGCCAACCTGCAACTCGACAGCCTGTGGACCAAAGCGGTGCACCTGTCCGATGTCGAACTGATCAAGTCAAAAACCGAAATCCTGTTCAGCAAGGACGGCAAACTCAATCTGCTCGGGTTGTTCAAACTGCCAGCGAGCGAACCCACACCCGCCGACCCGAATGCCAAGCCCTTCCCGCTGCGCATCGAGCGGATCAAGCTGGCCGGCGGTTCCTTGCACTTTGAAGATGCCCGCCCCAGCGAGCCCATCGAGTTTCTCTACGACACACTCGATTTCGAACTGAAAAACCTCAGCACTCTGCCTGAAGACAGCGCCGACATGACCCTGGTGGCTATCGGCCCAAACGGTGGACAGATCGACTGGACGGGTAACTTCAGCCTGATCCCGATCGCCTCCGAAGGTAAGCTGAAAATCACCGATGGCAAGATGAAAGCCTTCTGGCCCTATGTGCGCGATGCCGTGCCACTGGACCTCGAAAGCGGCATCATGAGTATCAGTACCGACTACAAACTCAACCTGTCCAAGGAAACCGAGCTGCTGCTGAGCAATGTAGCGGTCAACATTGCCCCCTTCGCGATCAAGGCCCCGGATGGCCGGCCGCTGGTGAAGCTTGAACGCCTGGACGTCAGCGAAACCACCGTGGACCTGGCCAAACAGCAAGTGGTGGTCGGCAAGATCCGCAGCAACAAACTGGAAACCTGGGCCGCGCTGGAATCAGACGGCCAACTCGACTGGCAGAAGCTGTTCGCCAGCCAACCGTCAAAACCCGCCGCCAAAGCCAAGGCGGATGCCGAACCGGCCAGCACTCCGGCGGCGGCAGACTCACCGAAACCCGAACCGGCCGCGCCAGGCAAACCCTGGCAAGTGCTGCTCAAGGATGTGCAGTTGCGCGATTACCGGGTGCATCTGGCTGACCGCAAGGCACAACCCGCCGTCGCCCTGGACCTGAGCCCGCTGAACCTCGACCTGCAAAACTTCGACAGCCTCAACGGCTCGCCCTTTACCCTCAAGCTCGATACCGGCGTGGGCAAGCAAGGCAAGATCATCGCCGACGGCGAGGTCAACCTGGCCCCGGTCAGCGCCCAACTGAAGGTACAGACCAGGGACATCGACCTGCGGGTCGCCCAGTCCTACATCACTCCGTTCATTCGCCTCGAACTGCGCAGTGGCATGCTCGGCAGTGATCTTGCGGTCAACCTGAAGAGCACCGAGCCGCTGGCCTTCAACGTCACCGGCCGCGCCCAGGTCGATCAGATGCACACCCTCGACACCTTGAAAACCCGCGATTTCGTCAAGTGGCAACAGGTCGTTGTCGAAGGCCTGAACTATCAGCATGGGGACAGCCTTTCGATCGACAAGATCAACCTGTTCCAGCCCTATGCGCGTTTCATGATCAACGATGATCGCACCACCAACATCGATGACCTGCTGATTCCGCAGCCGGCGGACTCCGGGGCAAAACCGGCAGCGAACAAACCGGCCAGCAACGAAAAACCCTTGGGCATCCACATCGGCGGCATTTTCATCAATGATGGCTCGGCTAACTTCGCCGACTTCAGCCTGACCCCGAACTTCGCCACCGCCATCCAGCAACTCAACGGGCAGATCGGCACCATCGACAGCCGCCAGCCGAAACCGGCCGGTGTCGACGTCAAGGGCAAGGTCGATCGCTACGCGCCGGTGACCATCAAGGGCGCCGTCAATCCGTTCGACCCGATGGCCAGCCTCGACATCGCCACCAGCTTCAAACGCGTGGAACTGACCACGCTGACGCCCTACTCCGGCAAGTTCGCCGGCTACCGTATCCGCAAGGGCCGGCTCAATCTCGACCTGCATTACCAGATCACCAGGGGCCAGCTCAAAGCTGAAAACAAAGTGGTGGTCGAACAACTGCAACTGGGGGAAAAAGTCGACAGCCCGGATGCCGTGAGCCTGCCGCTGAAACTGGCCATTGCCTTGCTCAAGGACGTCGATGGCAAGATCTCCATCGAACTGCCGGTGACCGGCGACCTGAACAACCCCCAGTTCAGTGTCATGCCGATTATCTGGCAGACCCTGCGCAACCTGATCGTCAAAGCCGCGGCCGCACCGTTCAAGCTCATTGGCGGGCTGGTCAACGGCGGGGGCGCGGAAGATCTGGGCAGTGTGTCGTTCGCAGCGGGTTCCAGCGACCTGAGCAAGGACGCCGAAGGCGCGTTGGACAAACTGTCCAAGGCGCTCAAGGAACGCCCGGCCCTGCGCCTGGAAATCGAAGGCACCGCCGCCCAGAGCAGCGACGGCCCGTTGATCGCCGAACAACGCCTGGAGCGTGAGTACCAGTACAACTACTACAAAATGCTCCAGCGCCGCGGCGACAAGGTCCCGGCCCAGGCTTCGTTGCTGGAAGTGCCGGACGGGGAAAAAGGCCCGCTGCTCGAAGGTATCTACCGCACCCGCCTGAAAACCCAGCCCCCAGCCGAATGGAAGGATCTGGGCAAGGAAGAGCGCACCGCGAAAATGCGTGCCGAGGTGATCAAGTTCTGGAGTACCAGCGACGTGCTGTTGCGTCAACTGGGCCAGGAGCGCGCCAGCAGTATCAAGGATTACCTGGTCGACAAGGCCCAGCTGGAAGATGACCGGGTGTACTTCATCGACGCCAATCTGGGCGAGGCGGAAAGTGACGGCCGCGTGGTGACGCCGATGCATCTGGATGCCGAGTGATGACTCGACGGCTGCTGACAGGCCTGATTCTGGCGCTAGCCGCCAGTCAGGCTTGGGCGGCCGATACCCTGCGCTGTGGCAGCCAATTGGTCAGCGTCGGTGATCGTTCGAGTGAGGTTCTCCAGAAATGCGGTGAGCCGGTCAGTCGCGACTTGCTGGGTTACAAGCGCAGTGCAAACCGGCGCGAGGAGTTTCAGGTCGAGGAATGGACCTACGGACCGAATGGCGGCATGTATCAATACTTGCGATTCGAAGGTAATCGGCTGAAACAAATCACCAGCAAACGCGGCAATTAATCAGGCACGCCCCCCACAATTGATTGACACCGCGGCAAATAAAACAGGCCCCGGCAAAAATGCGCGGGGCCTGTGGTGGCCTAACTCCGTTTGGCCGTTCGCATGAACTCCCAGGTTGCAACAGACGTATGACTCGGCCCGTCTGTCGCGCCCTCTCCCGGTCCAGGCGAGAAGCCTGTCTTATTCAGCTTTGAGGCCGTCAGCGGAGACCGCCTTGACGCCTTTGATTTTCTTGGCGATGGCCACAGCCATGTCTTTTTGCGAATCGGTCACGGCAGCGGTCGACGACAGCGATACCACGCCTTTGTTGGTTTCAACCTTGATGTCGGTACCTGGAATGCCTTTTTCGGTCATCAGGTCGGCTTTGACTTTGGTGGTGATCCAGGTATCGGAAGTAGCTTCTTTAGCCTTGGTCATTTCACCCGCCGCCAGGGTCATTGGAGACTGGGTGGCTTGAGTGGTCTGGGCGAATGCCGCATTTGCCATGGTCAGAGTCAACGCGGTGGCAGTAGCGGCAGCGATAGCGAACTTCTTCATACGAGTAACTCCTGTTTTTCCGAAAAGTCTGCCGGGTGTCATGTCGGCAGGGTTACCCAGGGTATTGCGAACGCTGTGCCAGTTTTTATAAAGACAATAAACCCTTATAAATCAATAATTTATAAAGAAAGCCGATTTTCGGAATCATGCAAAATGCACGAGACGCCGAAACACTGCATGCAAGTTGCGGGTTTATGGAAAGTTCCTGAGATCCTGAATTTCTACGCTGCTCTGAAACTTTTGACGACAGGTCGGACCCCGCGATGGCGGTGATGATCCGCTGTAGGAGTGAGCTTGCTCCGGGCGGCGATCCGACGATGAATTCAAGAGCGCTGCGTTTCGTCAGTAACCACGCGGCATCGTTAACGACCATCGCGAGCAAGCTCGCTCCTACATTGCAATACTATTTTTGATACGTGGCTGGCTTGATTCAGTAATTCACGTTGCGGAACACCCTTTCGGCAAGTAGTCCCGGGATACGGTGCTTTTACACGACCAGCCTTTGGTTTCATCCCGTGTCAGGACGACGGTCTTGCCCAGGACCGTCCCCGGGGCATTCTGCAACGTACAAACGATCGATCCCTCCCCCTCCGGAGTCGAAGCCGTCACAGACAGGGCGCAGTGGATAGTCGAAGCCGCGCCGGCGGGCGCCACATTGGCAATGGTCGGGGTATCCCCCTGATTGACCACATCCTCGAACGGCACCTTCATCGCAGTCAGCTCGGCCAGCGCCGCCGTGACTTTGGCCCGGGCCTGGTATTTGGAATACATCGGCAGACCCAGTGTTGTCAGGATCCCGACGATCGCCACCACAACGAGCAACTCGATCAGGGTAAAACCTTTTTGATTCATATACAGGCTCCATGCATGAGTCGAAAGCTCATGATCTGCCCCTTGGCAGCACAGCCTGTGCCAAGGCAAAAGCCCCCTGTTGGCTGGGGCCGTGGCGGCGGCAAAGCCCTTTCTCACTACCAGGATCAGCACTATCTGACGTTTTTTGTCACCTCACCCTTGCTGGTTTGGCTCCGTTGATTGACTAGGCTATAAGAGCAACTCAACCGGATTACCCAGGACTGAACATGGCGGTCAAGGCAGCGAAAATCAGCGTGTATGCATGGGAAGGCATCGACCGCAAAGGCACAAAGGTAACCGGTGAGCTCAGCGCTCAAAACCCGGCGTTGCTCAAGGCAAAACTGCGCAAGCAAGGCATCAATCCGGGCAAGGTTCGCAAGAAAAACCATTCGGTTTTCCACATGGGCAAGCGCATCAAGGCCCAGGACATTGCCCTGTTCACCCGGCAAATGGCGACGATGATGAGGGCCGGTGTGCCCTTGTTACAGTCGTTCGACATCATCGGCGAAGGCTTCGACAATCCGGCCATGCGCCAGTTGGTGGATGAGCTGAAACAGGAAGTCGCGGCCGGCAACAGCTTCGCCACCGCCCTGCGCAAGAAGCCCCGGTATTTCGATGAACTGTATTGCAACCTGGTGGATGCCGGCGAGCAGGCCGGGGCCCTCGACACCCTTTTGGAGCGGGTCGCGACCTACAAGGAAAAAAGCGAAAGCCTCAAGGCCAGGATCAGGAAAGCCATGACCTATCCGCTGGTGGTGGTGTTCGTCGCGGTGATTGTCACCGGGATTCTGCTGGTCAATGTCGTACCGCAGTTCGAGTCGGTGTTCAAAGGCTTTGGCGCCGAGCTGCCGGCCTTCACCGTGATGGTCATTGGCCTGTCGCAATTCATGCAGGCCTGGTGGTGGACGGTCCTTGGTGCGCTGATCGCAACGGTCTTCGGTGTGCGCCACGCCCTCAGGACATCCCCGGCCTTTCGTGACCGGATGGACACCTGGCTGCTGAAGCTGCCGCTGGTGGGCACGTTGATTTACAAGTCCGCCGTGGCCCGGTTCGCCCGCACACTGTCGACTACATTCGCTGCCGGCGTGCCACTGCTGGAGGCCCTGGAATCAGTGGCCGGTGCGACCGGCAATAGCGTGTTCAAGCGCGCCGTGTTGCGCATCCGGCAGGACGTTTCGACCGGCATGCAATTGAATTTCGCCATGCGCACCTCGGGCGTGTTTCCGAACATGGCCATACAGATGACCGCCATCGGCGAAGAGTCCGGCACCCTGGACGATATGCTCGAAAAAGTCGCGGATTTCTACGAAAACGACGTCGATAACATGGTCGATAACCTCACCAGCCTGATGGAGCCGTTCATCATGGTGGTGCTGGGTGTTATCGTCGGTGGACTGGTAGTTGCCATGTACCTGCCCATCTTCCAACTCGGCTCAGCGATCTGACATGCCCTTGAATGAAATCCTGATTCACTATCCGCTGGCCTTTGTCCTTCTCGCAGGCATCACCGGCCTGCTGGTTGGCAGTTTCCTCAATGTGGTGATCTGGCGCCTGCCGAAAATGCTCGAACGCGAGTGGCGTGTGCAGGCCCATGACATTCTCGGGCTGCCCGGCGAAACGCCGGTGCCGACCTACAACCTGCTGCTGCCCCATTCCCAGTGCCCGCACTGCGGTCACCGGATCCGTGCCTGGGAAAACATTCCGCTGCTCAGTTATGTGTTGTTGCGCGGGCGCTGTTCATCCTGTGCAGCAGCGATCAGCCCGCGCTATCCGTTGATCGAGCTGGCCTGTGGCGCGCTGTCGGCGTTTGTGGCCTGGCATTTCGGCTTCGGTTGGCCAGCTGGCCTGATGCTGATCCTGAGTTGGGGGTTGCTGGCGATGAGCCTGATCGACGCCGAACATCAGATATTGCCGGACGTGCTGGTGCTGCCGTTGATATGGCTGGGGTTGATCGTCAACAGTTTCGGCCTGTTCGTGTCATTGCACGAGGCGCTTTGGGGGGCAATAGCCGGCTACAGCGTGCTGTGGGCGGTGTTCTGGCTGTTCAAGCTGGTCACGGGCAAGGACGGCATGGGCTACGGTGATTTCAAGCTGCTGGCGATGCTGGGCGCCTGGGGTGGCTGGCAGATTTTGCCACTGACCATCCTGCTGTCCTCGCTGGTGGGTGCCATTATCGGGATGATATTGCTGCGCTGGCGCAATGCAAAAACTTCGACGCCGATCCCTTTCGGTCCCTATCTGGCCATTGCCGGCTGGATTGCGTTGCTCTGGGGTGGTCAAATAACCGACCTTTATTGGCAGTTTGTCGGTTTGAAATGAATAGCCCTGTGGAAAAACCCTGGATTCTCGGCCTGACCGGCGGCATCGGCAGCGGCAAAAGCGCGGCCGCCCAGCACTTCATCGATCTGGGCGTGCATGTGGTCGACGCCGATCATGCCGCTCGCTGGGTCGTTGAACCTGGCCGCCCGGCACTGGCACTGATCGCCGGGCACTTCGGCCCCGGCGTGTTGCAGAGCGACGGACAACTGGACCGCGCAGCGCTGCGCAAATTGATCTTCGAAGTGCCTGAAGAACGCCGCTGGCTGGAGGCCCTCCTGCATCCACTGATCGGCGAGGAAATCGCTCACCACCTGGCGCTGGCAAAATCACCTTATGCGATTCTGGTTTCGCCGCTGCTGATCGAGTCCGGGCAATACGCCATGACCCAACGCGTGCTGGTGATCGATGCCCCGGAACTATTGCAGGTTGAACGCACCCTGCAACGTGACCAGACCAGCGAACAGCAAGTCCGGGCGATCCTGAAGGCCCAGGCCAGTCGCCAGGATCGCGTGAGCCATGCCGACGACGTCGTGATCAATGACCGCGACCTTGCCTGGCTGCACAGCGAGGTCGAACGCCTGCATCACTTTTATCTTACTTTGCGTGGAGGCCAGTCATGAGCCAACCAACAACCGTCGAATGCCCAACCTGTGGCGCCCCCGTGGAATGGACTGCCGAGAGCAAATTCCGGCCATTCTGCTCCGACCGCTGCAAACTGATCGACCTGGGTGCCTGGGCGTCCGAAGAACACAAGATTCCAGTGGCGCCCGATGCCGAGGACGAGTTGTTCAGCGGTGATTTCGACCCGCGTCACTGATCCCGACCGTGGCGATTTCAGGCTTTGATGTGAATCAGGACTTGGGATCGTCGTCCTTCCAGGGGGCCGAGAGGTAGCGTGTGCGGTTGAACGTCTCCAGCCATTCCGGGCAGAACACCACCAGCGCACTGACCACCATGCCGTTGATAAACGCCTCGGGGAAAATGATCAGCCACAGGTAACCGACAAAATCCTCGAGCCAATATGGCATTTCGAAACGCTCATCGAACCACAGCAACCACAGCCCCAGCAGCAGGCACAGCAACGCCGACAGTGCGGCGGCAAAGAATCCGGAAACGAAGATATACACGAAGGGATTTCGTGGCTGCGCACGTTCCACCAGAATGGCGCAGCACTCGGTGACCAGCACCGGCAGCGCAATCAACAGCGCACCATTGACCCCGACCGCCGCCAGGTCCTGTCGGCCGAGCAACACCAGCCCCGTTTGTGCAACCAACCCGCCGACCAGCGCCAGCGGCCAGTCCAGCAGCAGGGTTACCGCCGTCATGCCGATGAGGTGATAAGACACGCCGGTATCGAAATCCTGCCGCATCAGCCACAGCAGAAACAGCGCAAACACCGTTCCAAACAGCAGATGCTGACGACGGCTGTCGGTGAACAGTTCAACCCACGGCGCGCGACAGACCGCCCAGATCAACACCGGCACATAGATCAGCCAGCCGGCCGCAAGGGTTTCCGATGACAGCAACTGCGCACCAATCATGGTTCAACACACTCCCGTGTGCGCCATGGCACGATGCCCGCTGACCCTGGTGTGCACATCTACGCGCGACTCCTTGGCGAAAGACAACAGACACTCAGTCTACACCGCCGCTCGCAGGCCCTTCGACTTCAAGCCCAATGCCGCGGATCCTTCATCACCGCGTCATGCTCGGCGAACAGCTTCGGTAGTTCAGACTTGAGAAAGTCCACCCAGGTGCGGACCTTGGCATCGAGAAAGCGTCGCGAAGGATACAGCGCATACACATTGCGCTCGAGCAGACGCCATGCAGGTAACACGCGCAGCAAAGTACCATCGCTCAAGGGCCGCGTCGCGGTGTAGAAAGGCAGCAGGCTGATGCCCATGCCCGCCTCCGAAGCCTTGACCATCGACTCGGCAACATTGCACTGAAAGGTCTTGGCCGGGCTGACGGCGTGCTCGCCGTGCTCGTCCTGGAAAAGCCATTGATCGCCGTACAGCGGGTCGAGCATGCGCAGGCATTGATGATCGCTCAGCGCCAGCGGCTGCTGCGGCACGCCCCGGCGGTGCAGGTAGTCCGGGGAGGCACAGGGTACGCTGTAGATTTGCCCGACGGCCTGCGCAACCATTTGCGAGTCGGCCAGTTCCGGAGCTATCGAAATCACCACATCGTGCCCCTCCTCCAGCGGATCGGGATTGCGTTGCGACAAGGTCAGCTCGAACACCACATCCGGATACAGCTCGCTGTAGCGGGCGATCAACGGCGTGAGCAGCACACCCAGGCCGTTCATGCTGTGCACCCGCAGGCGTCCGGCCGGCTTGATATGAGCGCCACGGGCCTCGGCCGTCGCCTCATCCATGGCTTCGACAATTTGCCGACTGCGCAGCAGGAAGCGTTCGCCGGCGTCGGTCAGGCTCAAGCGCCGCGTGGTGCGTTGCAGCAGGCGCGCCTGTACATGTTCCTCCAGATCCGCCACCAATCGGGATACCTGCGCGGTCGACAGATCCAGCGCATCGGCAGCCCCGGTGAAACTGGCGCAGTCCACCACCCGGATGAACACGCGCAAGTTGTTAAGCACATCCATAAGCCCTCCTCGGGCGATGACTGTTACGTTTTATGTAAGGCTGCATCCGCCGTTCGCCCCTTTATCCGTTGGTGGCCAGGACTAAAATTCAGACATCAGAACCGACACGGAGCACGCCAACATGAAAACGTTGATCAGCCTGTTGCTGACCGTCATCGCCACCTCGGCCATGGCCGCTGACAAAGAACCCCTCGCGGTCCTGTACAACCCGGAGCAGGCACTGGACATCGCCAGCGTGGTTTCGGTGTCAGACACTGCGACCGCGTGCGGGGTCGTACCGGCGACCATGGTGTATGTTGATCATCAGGGCCAGACCCACCGCGTGACCTACAACGTCATGGGTGATTGCACCAGCAACCTGTGATCGATGGGTTCACAGCAAGGTCCACGTGTAGCTGAGGATCAAGCGGTTCTCGTCGATATCACTGCGGTAGTTGGAACGCGCCATCGCATTGCGCACGCGAATGCCCAGACCTTTGAGGCTGCCGCTCTGCAACACATAGCCGAGGTCCAGGTCACGCTCGCGATCCTTGCCTTCGAAACCCTTTCCGGTATCGACGTTGTTGCCGCTGATGTAGCGCAGGGTACTGGTCAACCCCGGTACGCCTAGCGCCGCGAAATCGTAGTCGTAGCGCGCCTGCCAGGAACGTTCATCGGTGAAGGCGAACTCATAGGTCGGCACTTCGTTGCCCAGCGGCGAGATGTTGGCAAATACCCGTGGAAATGCACTGTCGCCGAACATGCCCTGATAGCCGACGTAAAACGTATGGCCGCCACGCTTGGCCGACAGCAACGAGAAGAACGCCTGGTTGTCGATGTTGCCCAGCAGTTTCTTGCCATCCTCGCGCGAATCGTAGTAACCGAGGTTGGCGCCGAGGATCCAGTCGCCCACTGGCTCACTGTGTTTTAAACCCAGAAAACGCTGGTTGTAGATATCTTCCAGCTGCCCGTACCAGGCGCTGACCGAGCTGCGCTTGTCATTGAACGCATAATCAGCGCCGGCAAAATTGAAACCGTCACTGCTGACCTGACGCTGCGGCACGTGACCCAGCATCGCTTGCATCTTTTCGTCGCCAGCCTCGTTGCGCAGGCTGGTTGAACTCAAGTGACCACCCTGCAGCGTCAGGCCATTGATCTCGTTGGAGGTGATGCTTGCGCCCTGATAACTCGGTGGCAGCAGGCGAATATCGCTGAATGCCAACACCGGCAGATTGGGTTGCAGCTCACCGACTTTCAGCTCGGTTTTGGAGTAGCGCATCTTCAACGCGCCTTCCAGCCGGCTGTAGTTGTCCGCCGCGCGGCCGTCGCTCTGCACCGGCAGCAAACCGGTATTGGTCCGGTCCGGAGCGCTGTCGAGCTTGAGGCCGAGCAAGCCGATGACATCCACCCCAAACCCGACGGTGCCCTGGGTGTATCCGGACTTCACGTTGAGGATGAAACCCTGGGCCCACTCTTCAGCCTTCGATTGCTGGTTGGCGCCGACGATGTCGGAATAGTCGCGGCTGAAGTAGTAATTGCGCGCCTGCAACGTTGCGGTGGTGTCTTCGATGAAGCCTTTTTCAGCGGCCATCGCACCCGTGGAAAAACCCGAGACGACAGCCAGGGACAACGCCGAACCGGTTGTTGGGAGAATCTGTTTCATCGTTTTTCTCTTATTGTTATTGATCGACTGGTTGAAGGACTTCAGTTGCAGTGGATTTGCGACGGGGAACGGGACGACGAGCGCTCAACAACACATGGGTAACCATGCCGAAAATCAGCCCCCAGAACGCCGCGGACAATCCGAACAACGTCATGCCCGAAGCCGTGACCAGAAAGGTCACCAGCGCGGCTTCACGATCGCTCGGCACAGCCATCGCTCCCGTCAATGCACCGGCTATGGCGGCGAACAAGGCCAGCCCGGCCAACGCCGCGATCAACTCTTTGGGGAATGCTGAAAACAGCGAGACCAGCGTGGCGCCGAAGATCCCCAGCAGCAGGTAGCACAGGCCGCCGACGACCCCGGCCACGTAGCGTTTGCGAGGATCTTCGTGGGATTCGCGACCGGTGCAGATCGCCGCGGTGATCGCCGCCAGATTCAGTCCATGGCAACCAAACGGCGCCAGCAGTGCCGTGCCCAGCGCGCTACTGGCGATGATCGGGCTCGCCGGCACTGGATACCCACTGGCGCGTAGCACCGCCATGCCGGGCACGAACTGACCGGTCAGCGCCACCATCACCAGCGGCAAGGCGATGTTCAGGATCGCACCCAGACTGAATTCGGGCGTGATCCACACCGGTGTGGCCAGGCCGATCACCAGCACTTCACGATGCAATTCACCGGTGAACGCGGCAATCGAGCAACCCACCAGCAGCACCATCATCACCGCATAACGCGGCATCACCCGCTTGCAGATCAGGTAACTGGCAAACATCGCCAGGACCAGCAACGGCTGGTGCTGCATCGACACGAACAACCCGGTGCCGAAACTGAACAGGATCCCCGCCAGCATCGCCGCCGCGATGGCTGCGGGCAGCTTGCTGATGATCCGGTCGAAAGCGCCCGAAATGCCGACCACGAAAATGATCAGGCTACTGACCAGATAAGCCCCCACCGCCTCCGCCATGGAGATGTCCGGCAACAGCGTCACCAGCAACGCCGAGCCCGGCGCCGACCAGGCGATGATCACCGGAACTCGGTAGCGCAGGCTCAAAGCAATACCGAGCACGGCGCTGCCAATGGAGATCGCCCAGATCCAGGACGACAACACTTCCCGCGAAAGATGTGCCGCTTCTGCCGCCTGAAAGATGATCACCAATGGGCCGGCATAGGAAATCACCGTGGCAATGAATCCAGCCACGGCGGCTGACAACGAGAAGTCCTGGAAAAACGCTTTCATGATTCAGGCACCGGTCGCTGACAACGCAGGGTTGACGCCAGCAGCGCTGCGTCGACTGCTGATGGCGAACACGGTCATGGCCAGGGCCGCCACCGCACCGGGCAAGGCAAACGCCATGAAGTTCAGTTGCAGGGGCAAGCTGATCCCGAGCAACGCACCACCCAGCAGCGGACCGACGATGGCCCCGTTGCGCCCAATGCCCGATGCCCAGCCCAGACCGGTAGAGCGAATCGTCATGGCGTAAAACTGCGCGGCGCAGGCGTACAAAAGAATCTGCGAGCCAATGGTGGTGGCACCCGCAACGGCGATCAGCAGGTACAACACCGGCATCGGGCTGTTGAAGCCCAACAGAGTGATCGACACCGCCGCCATGGCGAAAAACACCGCCAGCACTTTCGGCAGATTGAGTTTGTCGCCCAGCACCCCGCCACCGACCGCGCCGAAGATCGCCCCGAAGTTCAACACCAGCAGGAACGACAGGCTCGAGCCCAGGCTGTAACCGGCGTTGGCCATCAGTTTTGGCAGCCAGGAACTCAGCGCATACACCATCAACAGGCAGCAGAAAAACGCCAGCCACAGCATCAGCGTGCGCAGCGCACGGCCTTCACGGAACAACTGCAACACCGGAGTGCCCGTGCCTTTCACTTCGGCCATGTGCAATTGGTCAGACGTTTGCGCGACGTAGGCCGGATCAATCCGCTGGAGAATACTGCGCGCCTCCTCATTACGCCCCTGACGCAACATGAAACCCACCGATTCGGGCAGGAAATACATGATCAGCGGCAACAACAGCAACGGCAGGACCGCCACGTAAAACACCGACTGCCAGCCGAAACCCGGGATCAGCACAATGCCCAGTCCGGCGGACAGCATGCCGCCCACCGAGTAACCGCTGAACATGATCGCGACCAGCGTGCTGCGGATTTTTTTCGGCGCGTACTCGTTCATCAGTGCCACGACGTTAGGCATCACGCCGCCAATGCCGAGCCCGGCAATGAAGCGACAGAGACCGAACTCGGTGGGGTTTCGGGCGAAACCATTGAGTACGGTGAAGCCACTGAAGAGCATCACGCAGATCGTGATCGCCTTCTTGCGGCCGATCCTGTCCGACAACGGGCCAAAGAACAGTGCGCCGAACATCATGCCGAACAGTGCATAGCTGCCCAGTGCACCGGCCTGCAAAGGACTGAGCCCCCACTCTTTCATCAGCATCGGCAAGACCACGCCGTAGATCACCAGATCGTAACCGTCGAAGATGATGATCAGGGCACACCAGAACAGCACCATCCAGTGAAAGCGGTTGAAGCGAGCGTTGTCGATAACCTCATGTACGTCGATCTTGCGCATGGCATATATCTCTTGTTGTTGTTTTTTTAGAGCGTCGGTAACACGGCTTACGTCCGTACAGCCGAGGGTAGAGCCACCCGATACGCGGCAATATCCAGTGCGCGCAGATCTCTATCCATTTTGTGCAGGGCCCTGAAACGGGCATGGGGACGGGAGGCATTGGCCCTCTCCGACAAATTGTCTTCTTTGCGATCACATTTGAACGCTAAGCTTGGGCCTATGGATGACTCAGATTATTTACGCCTGCTGACCATCGCGGCCGAGCAAGCCAACGCGTTCCTGTCCAACGCCCGCAAATGGGAGCGTGAGCGTTGGGTTTGCCAGCGCCTGCTGCAAGGCTTGAACATTCCCTATCGTGCCGATGAATTCGCCCCCGCCGGGGAACCGCCGGATGTGTTGTTTCGCGATGCCAGTTTCGAGGTGTTCTTCGTGCTCGACGAAGGCCGGCGCCTCAACGATGAATGGCGCGACGAATTGCAACGCCGACGCAGCGCGTTTTCCCTGAGCCAACTGGTGCGCCGCGAGGCCAAGCCACGACGCATCCCCGCCAACGAATTCTTGCTGCGATTGGCGCCGACCTTGCGCAAAAAAGCGCACAACTACAAAGAGCGTGGCATGGATCTGGGTGAGCTGGACATCATTGCCTTCGCCAGCCTCAAACGCGAAGTGCTGGACCTCAACAGCCATTTCCCGCCGCCGACCGAATACCTGCGCCAGGGCTGGCGCTCGCTGTCATTGGTCGGGCCGACATTTGCCCGCGTGCTGTTCGCTCACCCGGATGCGCCGGACTTCTTGCGCAGCAACCTGGGGCGCAGCATCGTTTTTGACGTCGGGATCAGCCTGTGAGCCCGTTGCAGGAGCTGATCGCCGAGGTGCCGCAACAAGGTCGTGTACGCTGGATCGGCGTGCGCCCGCAATCACGCTCGCCGATGCTTGCACTCGAGGCCGTGGAAGCGCGCCTCGAGGCCGGCCTGACCGGCGACCACGCCCGCCCCGGCGTGCGCAATGCGCGGCAGGTCACGCTGATTCAGTGGGAGCACCTGGCGGTGATCAGTTCGTTGATGGGCCGTGCGCACGATCACCCGCTCCGGCCTGAAGATCTACGGCGCAATCTCGTTATCAGTGGCATCAATCTGTTCAGCCTCAAGGGCCGCCGCTTCCGGATTGGCCAGGCAACCTTTGAAACCACTGGCTGGTGCCAACCCTGCGCGCGCCTTGAAAGCAACCTGGGCATCGGCACCTTTCAGGCCGTGCGCGGACATGGCGGAATCACTGCCCGAGTGTTACAAAGTGGAATCATTCGCCTGGACGATACGGTGAGCGTCGAGCCCCTTGCGGACAGCGGCTATGCTCCGTTCAACGTTCGTTAAATCAGCCTGTAGCTTCTACACATTCAGCTACGTCTACCTGACGAGGCCTTTATGACCAGCCGCCTGAACCCCGACGACCAAAAGCATGTCGAAGAGTACCTGCAGTTGTCCCAGCACCAAGTCGAGCGCCGGCCTTTCCGGCCGTGGATGCTCCTTGTACTGGTATTGGCAGTGACCATTGGTCTGGGCCTGTTGAGCCGATTTATCAGTTACCTGACGCTATGAGCTGCCTTGCGCTCGCGCGGTTGACTGTACCGATTTCTTTTAGCCTTGCGAGATATCCCCATGACTCATCGTATTGTCATCGTTGGCGGCGGCGCCGGCGGTCTGGAGTTGGCTACCCGTCTGGGTAAGACTCTGGGCAAGCGTGGCACGGCCAGTGTGATGCTGGTCGACGCGAACCTGACCCACATCTGGAAACCGTTGTTGCACGAAGTGGCGGCCGGTTCCCTGAACTCTTCCGAAGACGAACTCAACTATGTCGCCCAAGCCAAATGGAACCATTTCGAGTTCCAGCTGGGGCGCATGAGCGGGCTCGATCGCGCGAAGAAAAAAATCCAGCTGGCCGCCACCTATGACGAAGCCGGTCTGGAACTGGTGCCAGCCCGCGAAGTGCCTTACGACTCGCTGGTGATCTCCGTCGGCAGCACCACCAACGATTTTGGCACCCAGGGCGCTGCGCAACACTGCCTGTTCCTCGACACGCGTAAACAGGCCGAGCGTTTCCACCAGCAACTGCTCAACCACTACTTGCGTGCTCACGCCGGTCAGACCGACACGATCGAGCAAATCAGCGTGGCCATCGTCGGCGCCGGTGCCACCGGGGTCGAGCTGGCCGCCGAGCTGCACAACGCCGCCCATGAACTGGCAGCCTATGGCCTGGACCGGATCAAGCCGGAAAACATGCACATCACCCTGATCGAAGCCGGACCACGAGTCCTGCCGGCGCTGCCAGAGCGGATTGGCGGACCTGTGCATAAAACCCTGGAGAAACTCGGGGTCAACGTCATGACCAATGCCGCTGTCAGCGAAGTGACGGCCGACAGCCTGATCACCGCCGACGGCAATGAAATCAAGGCCAGCCTGAAAGTCTGGGCCGCGGGGATTCGCGCACCGGGCTTCCTCAAGGACATCGACGGCCTGGAAACCAACCGCATCAATCAGCTGCAAGTACTGCCGACCCTGCAAACCACCCGCGACGAGAACATCTTCGCCTTCGGTGACTGCGCCGCCTGCCCTCAACCAGGCAGCGACCGCAATGTGCCGCCACGTGCCCAGGCTGCTCACCAACAGGCTTCGTTGCTGGCCAAATCGCTGAAACTGCGCATCGAAGGCAAGCCACTGCCGGAGTACAAGTACACCGACTACGGCTCGCTGATCTCGCTGTCGCGTTTTTCGGCTGTGGGTAACTTGATGGGCAACCTCACCGGCAGCGTGATGCTTGAGGGCTGGCTGGCGCGGATGTTCTACGTGTCGCTGTACCGCATGCACCAGATGGCGCTGTACGGACCGTTCCGCACGGCGATGCTGATGCTGGGCAGCAAGATCGGACGTGGGACTGAGCCGCGGCTGAAGCTGCATTAAGATCTGCGGCGCCTGAAAGGGCCTCTTCGCTGGCAAGCCAGCTCCTACAGGATTGATGCAGTTCTGTAGGAGCTGGCTTGCCAGCGAATGCTTCACCTTTGCCCCTGGAATCCGGACAAAAAAAATCCCCGTATCTTTCGATACGAGGATTTTTAATATGGTCGGGGTAAGGGGATTCGAACTCCTGACATCCTGCTCCCAAAGCAGGCGCGCTACCGGACTGCGCTATACCCCGGTAAAAAAAAGGCACCTTCGAGAGGCGCCTTCTGCGAACAGAGCTTTTGGCGTCTGATCTTAAGATTCGATTCCAGTTTAACCTGGTTTCAAAAATGGTGGGTCGTGTGGGATTCGAACCTACGACCAATTGGTTAAAAGCCAACTGCTCTACCAACTGAGCTAACGACCCAAAAATGGTCGGGGTAAGGGGATTCGAACTCCTGACATCCTGCTCCCAAAGCAGGCGCGCTACCGGACTGCGCTATACCCCGGTTTGAAATTGGCTCCGTGACCAGGACTCGAACCTGGGACCCAATGATTAACAGTCATTTGCTCTACCGACTGAGCTATCACGGAACTACACATTTCAATTTACAACTTTGAAGCTTTACTGCGTTCTCTTCAACCCGTTTGCATCGCTGCGTTCGTGTGTCTGAGGCGCGCTATTCTACAATCTTCAGAACCTCTGTCAACCCCCTAAATTGCTTTCAAGTTAATGATTTGCAACTTATTTTGGATTCCTGCCCAGTGAGCGGAAACCCTGGCGGGTGACTTACTGCGGGGCGCACTTTACAAGCCTTTTCCTTTGAGTTCAACAGCCTAACGAAAAAAAGGCCTCACAATGCGAGGCCTTTTCAATTTTGTTGCCGATCCGGATCAAACGAAGACGATTTCGTCGTTTTCCACCACGCCATGAGCCGTGTCGCCCGGCATGAATCGACCGGACAGGATCAGCTGCGCCAGCGGGTTCTCGATCCAGCGCTGGATCGCTCGTTTGAGCGGCCGTGCGCCGTACACCGGGTCGTAACCGACCGCAATCAGCTTGTCCATGGCTTCAGGGCTGAGTTCAAGCTTCAGCTCCCGTTCGGTCAGGCGGCTGCGCAGACGACCCAACTGGATCTCGGTAATGCCGGCGATCTGATCCCGCGCCAACGGCTCGAAGATCACCACTTCGTCGACCCGGTTGATGAACTCCGGCCGGAAGTGGCTGGAAATCGCATCCATCACCGCTGCACGCTGCGCCTCACGATCACCGACCAGTTCCTGGATCTGCACCGACCCCAGGTTGGAGGTCATGACAATCACGGTGTTCTTGAAGTCCACCGTGCGGCCATGGCTGTCGGTCAGGCGACCGTCTTCAAGCACTTGCAGCAAGATGTTGAACACATCAGGGTGCGCTTTCTCGACCTCATCCATCAGGATCACCGAATACGGCTTGCGACGCACGGCCTCAGTCAGGTAACCGCCCTCTTCGTACCCCACGTAGCCCGGTGGCGCACCGATCAGGCGAGCCACGGAATGTTTCTCCATGAACTCGGACATGTCGATCCGCACCATCGCCTCTTCAGTATCAAAGAGGAATTCGGCCAGCGCCTTGCACAGCTCGGTTTTACCGACACCGGTCGGGCCGAGGAACATGAACGAGCCGCTGGGGCGATTCGGGTCGGACAAGCCGGCACGCGAACGCCGCACCGCGTTGGAAACCGCAACCACCGCTTCATCCTGGCCGATCACACGCTGGTGCAACAGGCTTTCCATCTTCATCAGTTTTTCACGCTCGCCTTCGAGCATCTTCGACACTGGAATTCCGGTCCACTTCGATACGACTTCAGCGATTTCTTCCTCAGTCACCTTGCTGCGCAGCAACTGGTTCTCGCTTTTGCCATGCTGGTCGACCATTTGCAGGCTGCGCTCCAGGTCCGGGATCACCCCGTACTGCAACTCGGCCATGCGGTTCAGGTCGCCTTTGCGGCGGGCCGCTTCCAGTTCCTGACGGGACTGTTCGATTTTCTGCTGGATCTGTGCAGAACCCTGGACTTCGGCTTTTTCCGAATTCCAGATTTCTTCGAGATCCGAATACTCACGCTCATGACGAGCGATTTCGTCCTGCAGTTTTTCCAGACGCTTTTTCGCCGCATCGTCGCTTTCTTTCTTCAGCGCCTGGGATTCCACCTTCAGCTGAATAAGGCGACGTTCCAGACGGTCCAGCACTTCCGGTTTGGAGTCGATCTCCATGCGGATGCGGCTGGCCGCTTCATCGATCAGGTCGATGGCTTTGTCCGGCAACTGCCGGTCAGTGATGTAACGATGGCTGAGCTTGGCCGCGGCAATGATCGCGCCGTCGGTGATCGCCACCTTGTGGTGAACCTCATAACGCTCCTTGAGGCCACGCAGGATGGCGATGGTGTCTTCTTCGCTCGGCTCATCCACCAGCACTTTCTGGAAGCGTCGCTCGAGCGCAGCGTCCTTCTCTATGTATTGGCGATACTCGTTGAGCGTCGTGGCGCCCACGCAATGCAGCTCACCGCGGGCCAGAGCCGGCTTGAGCATGTTGCCCGCATCCATCGAGCCCTCGCCCTTGCCGGCGCCGACCATGGTGTGCAGTTCGTCGATGAACAGAATGATCTGCCCTTCCTGCTTCGACAGTTCATTGAGCAACGCCTTGAGTCGCTCTTCAAACTCACCGCGATACTTGGCACCGGCAATCAGCGCCCCCATGTCCAGGGACAACAGACGCTTGCCCTTGAGGCCATCCGGCACTTCGCCATTGATGATGCGCTGGGCCAGGCCTTCGGCGATGGCGGTTTTACCCACGCCAGGCTCACCGATCAGCACCGGGTTGTTCTTGGTACGACGTTGCAACACCTGGATGGTCCGGCGAATTTCATCGTCACGGCCGATCACCGGATCGAGCTTGCCCTCTTCGGCGCGCTTGGTCAGGTCGACGGTGTATTTATCCAGAGCCTGACGGGACTCTTCGTGATTGGGGTCGTTGACAGCTTCGCCACCGCGCAGGTTGTTGATCGCATTTTCCAGGGCTTTCTTGCTCACGCCCTGGCCGAGCAACAGCTTGCCGAGCTTGCTGTTCTCGTCCATGGCGGCGAGCAGCACCAGCTCGCTGGAGATGAATTGGTCGCCTTTCTGTTGCGCCAGACGATCGGCCTGGTTGAGCAGGCGCGCCAGATCCTGCGACATGTTCACGTCGCCGGTCGGATTCTGGATTTTCGGTAGCTGGTCGAGCTCTTTGGTCAGCTCTTTACGCAGGCTGTTGATGTCGAAGCCCACCTGCATCAGCAGGGGCTTGATCGAGCCGCCCTGCTGCTCGAGCAAGGCTTGCATCAAGTGCGCCGGTTCAATGGCCGGATGATCGTGGCCGACAGCCAGGGATTGGGCATCGGACAACGCTAACTGCAATTTGCTGGTTAAACGGTCTATACGCATGGGTCACCTTCCTTTTGAGCAGGCCGGACCTATAAAACATCCTGAATGAAGAAACCTGCCAGATAGCACAATAGATGTGGTCGATTCTGGGAGTTTCAAGCGTCGGGACGTTGATGCAGGTCAGGAAAGCTTAGTGGGTGAGCCAGATCAGGGAGGCGAATCGACCGGTGCGTGGATTACGGCGGTAAGAGAAAAAGCGCGGATCGGTCACGGTGCAGAAACCGCCACCGTAGACAGCGGTGACACCGCGAGCCGCCAGACGCAAGCGGGCCAGCCTATAGATGTCGGCCATGAACTTGCCGGGGTTTTGGCTCGGTACAAAGGCTTCTGCCGCTTGCGACAGTTGCTGCACGAAGGTTTCGCGCACTTCCGGGCCGACTTCAAAGGCTTGCGGGCCGATGGCCGGACCGAGCCAGACGAGTACCTCGGCAGGTGGCACCGCCAGACTGTCGAGGGTGGCTTCCAGCACGCCCGCCGCCAACCCGCGCCAACCGGCATGGGCCGCTGCTACGCGGGTACCGGCACGGTCGCAAAACAATGTCGGCAGGCAGTCCGCAGTCATCGCCGTACAGGCGATACCGGGTGTCGACGTCCAACTGGCATCGGCGGTGTCCACCCGGCCTGGATCGGCATGGGCCACGGCAATGCCGTGGACCTGCTGCAGCCAGGCCGGTCGAATGGAGAAATGATCGGTAAGACGACGGCGATTCTCGGCAACAGCTTCAGGGCTGTCATCGACATGATCGCCAAGATTGAGGCTGTCGAACGGCGCCACACTGACGCCGCCCGCACGGGTGGTGACACAGGCTTTGACCCCGGCCGGCGCGGGCCAGTCAGGAATCAGCCAGTCACTCATCCGATGAACGCCTCGCGGTCTTGCTTGAGCAGGGTCAGCAGCCAGACGAAATCTTCCGGCAACGGTGATTCCCAGCTCATGCGCTGACCGGTGGTCGGATGATCCAGTTCCAGGAAACGCGCATGCAGCGCCTGACGCGGGAAGTTTTTCAGCGATTCGACCATGGTCGGGTTGGCCGCCGGCGGAATACGGAAGCGACCGCCGTAGGCAGGGTCTCCGACCAACGGGTAGTTGATGTGCGCCATGTGCACGCGAATCTGGTGCGTACGACCGGTTTCCAGCTTCACCCGCACGTGAGTATGGGAGCGGAAGCGCTCGAGCACGCGGTAATGACTGACGGCCTGCTTGCCACCTTCCATCACGGCCATGCGCTGGCGCTGCTGGCCGTGACGACCGATTGGCGCATTGATCTTGCCACCGGCTGTCACCACACCGATCACGATGCATTCATAGATACGGCTGACGCTGCGGCTCTGCAACTGTGCAACCAGTTGCGTCTGCGCCTGAATGGTCTTGGCCACCACCATCAGACCGGTGGTGTCCTTGTCCAGGCGATGCACGATACCGGCGCGGGGCACATTGATGATGTCCGGCACGTGGTGCAGCAAAGCGTTGAGCAAGGTGCCGTCGGCGTGACCGGCAGCCGGGTGTACCACCAGGCCCGCAGGCTTGTTGATCACCAGGATATCGTCGTCTTCATAGACGATGTCCAGGGCAATGTCTTGAGCGACCCATTCGCCCTGAGCTTCCTGCTCGGCAGTCAGCTCAAGGATGGCGCCACCGTGAACGATGTCTCGCGGGCGGATAACCGCCCCATCCACAGTCAGGCGGCCGTCTTTGATCCAGGCGGAAAGGCGCGAGCGCGAGTGCTCAGCGAATAATTGTGCGGCGACTTGATCGAGGCGTTGGCCGCCCAATTCGGACGGCACCTCTGCGCGGAGTTCAATTTTATCGGACATGCTCAGACTAGGCGTCGGCACAGCCTTTGGTTTCGGCTGCGCGCTTGTGGTTAAATACGGCGTCTTTTGCCCCGAGGCTATTCAACGGGGCGCTCATCATAACAGGACGGCCACGCCCAAGACAGCGGCCGTCATAGGGACGCAAGCCGCCATGCAAGTGAAACACCTGCTGCTGATCGCCATCCTCGCATTGACCGCTGCTTGCTCATCGAAGGAAGTCGTAGACGAAAACCTCAGTGAAGTCGAGCTGTACCAACAGGCTCAAAAAGACCTGGACAACAGTAGCTACACCAGTGCCATCGCCAAGCTGAAGGCTCTGGAATCGCGTTATCCGTTCGGTCGTTATGCCGATCAGGCACAACTCGAACTCATCTACGCCAACTACAAGAACACCGAGCCAGAGGCGGCCAAGTCCGCTGCGGAGCGCTTCATTCGCCTGCACCCACAGCATCCGAACGTCGATTACGCCTACTACCTCAAGGGCCTGACTTCTTTCGACCAGGACGTCGGCCTGCTGGCGCGCTTCCTGCCGCTGGACATGACCAAGCGTGACCCGGGTGCCGCCCGCGACTCCTATAACGAGTTCGCCCAGCTGACCAGCCGCTTCCCGAACAGCCGCTACGCACCAGACGCCAAGCAGCGCATGATTTATCTGCGCAACCTGCTGGCGGCCTACGAAATTCACGTGGCCGACTACTACCTGACCCGTCAGGCCTATGTCGCCGCCGCGAACCGCGGTCGTTACGTGGTGGAAAACTTCCAGGAAACCCCTTCGGTCGGCGACGGCCTGGCAGTGATGACCGAGTCCTACCAGCGCCTGCACCTGGACGACCTGGCGGCCACCAGCCTGGAAACCCTGAAGCTCAACTACCCGAACCACCCGACGCTGGTGGACGGTCAGTTCGTGCCGACCGTGGCCGAAGCCGACAACCGTTCGTGGCTGAGTAAGGCGACCCTGGGCCTGATCGAGTCCCGTCCGCCGCTGCCACCGGGCGAAACCCGCGCCAACCAGGACGTGCAGAGGCAGTTCCAGGACGCCAAGGATGCAATCCCGGCCGAACTCAAGCCTAAAGACACCAATGGCGACGCGATCGAAGAAGAAGATCACGAAGCGGAAGGCAACAGCAGCGACCGCTCGTGGTTCAGCTACATGACCTTCGGCGTGTTCGACTGACACTCGGGTTGTGCAAAAAGGGAGACTTTCGAGTCTCCCTTTTTTATTTCAGCGATTTATTGCACTGTGCGCCTGACAGGTCCTTGGCTAAACTGCCGGATCATCCACCGAAAAGCAGCTCACCATGCTTCGTTTATTGTTCTGGATTGCCCTGATTGCCGCTGCAGTATGGTTCTGGCGCAAGCTCAAGGGGCAGGCTTCCACCCCCAGCCCCCCTACTGAGCGGGAAGCTGCGCCCATGGTCCGTTGCGCCCATTGCGGCGTTCACCTGCCCCGTGACCGCGCGCTGAGCCTCGACCAACGGTGGTATTGCAGCCAGGCTCATCTCGAGCAAGACAAGGGCTCCAGTGGCCGCTGATGCGTCACCCGAAATGGCGACCGATTGAGCACTATCGCGCGTACTCAAGGAACTGAAAGGCGTCGATCGACGTCTGACGCAGATTATTCAAGACCACACTCTGCGAATGAACCGGGTAATCGAAAACGTCCTGCACCTGTGGCGCCGCGAGCAAATTTCGCCGCTACAGCTCGATTTGAAATCACTGGAAATACTCGATAACGAAGCCCCCACCCCCCAAATCAAGGGCCTGGGGCCTTATCTGTCCGGCGAGCCGGGCGAAAGCATTCTGTCCCGCCTAGACTTCAAGGCACGCCAGGAAAGCGGCTGCTTTTGCATGACCTTTGCTCACGGACGGAACCCACGTTGAACACCAGACCACGGCAAAAAGTCTTGATCGTCGATGACGAACCGGAAGTACGCGAATTCCTGGAAATCTCCCTGGGAAGGATGAAACTGGAGACGTTCAACGCCCGCAACGTCGGCGAAGCGCGATCCCTGCTAAAACGCGAAAGCTTCGATCTATGCCTGACCGATATGCAGTTGTCGGATGGTACCGGCCTGGAGCTGGTGCAGCACATCCAGCAACGTCACCCTCAGGTCCAGGTGGCGATGATCACCGCCTATGCCAGTCTCGAAACCGCGATCGATGTGCTCAAGGCCGGGGCATTCGACTTCCTGACCAAACCGGTGGACCTTACCCGCCTGCGTGAACTGGTCACCAGCGCCCTGCTGCTTCCTGCCCGCGGGGTTGGCATCGATCGTCGCTTGCTGGGCGACTCATTGCCCATGCGCAACCTGCGTAAACACATCACCAAACTGGCCAGCAGCCATGCGACGGTATACATCAGCGGAGAATCCGGCAGCGGCAAGGAATTGGTCGCGCGCCTGATCCATGATCAAAGCCCCCGCGCCAATCAGCCGTTCATTGCGATCAACTGCGCAGCGATTCCTTCGGAACTGTTGGAGAGCGAGTTTTTCGGCCACCGCAAAGGCAGTTTCAGCGGCGCCATCGAAGACAAGCCCGGTCTGTTCCAGACCGCCCACGGCGGCACCCTGCTCCTCGACGAAGTGGCTGACCTGCCGCTGGCAATGCAGGTCAAACTGCTGCGCGCGATTCAGGAGAAAGCCGTACGCAGCGTTGGCGGGCAGCAGGAAGTGGCGGTGGATGTGCGCATTCTCTGTGCCACACACAAGGACCTTGGCGCCGAAGTCGCCGCCGGGCGATTTCGTCATGATCTTTACTACCGTTTGAACGTGATCGAACTCCGGGTGCCGCCCTTGCGCGAGCGTCGTGACGACATTGAAATGCTGGCCAGCCACATGCTCAAGCGCCTGGCCGCCGATACCGGTCAACCTGCGGCGAGACTCCACCCCCACGCCCTCGATGCGCTGAAAAACTATCGCTTCCCAGGCAATGTGCGGGAACTGGAAAACATGCTCGAACGGGCGCACACCCTGTGTGAGAACAATCAGATCGAAGCCGGCGACCTGCGCCTGGCCGAAGGCAACTGTGGGGCAGAAGGTGGCCTGCCGGACCTGACCCGGATCGACAACCTGGAAACCTACCTGGAAAACGTCGAACGCCAACTGCTGCTCCAGGCCCTGGAGGAAACCCGCTGGAACCGCACAGCGGCGGCTCAGCGGTTGAATCTGTCATTCAGGTCGATGCGTTACCGGCTCAAGAAGCTGGGACTGGATTGAGTCCGCTAGTCAGAGCCGCCCGGCAGGCGCATAAGGCGCCGGATCGATAATGGGTACCCGGCCCAGCATCACATCGGCAAACAACTGGCATGACGCTGGCGCCAGCACCAACCCGTTACGGTAATGCCCGCAGTTGAGCCAGAGCCCGTCAAAACCCGGCACCGGGCCGATATAAGGAATGCCCTCGGGTGATCCCGGGCGCAATCCGGCCCAATGCCCCACCACTTCGGCATCGGCCAGCGCCGGGATCAACTCCACCGCCGACGCCTTCAGGCTTTCAAGTGCCGACCCGGTCGGCGTCTTGTCAAAGCCTTCATGCTCCAGGGTACTGCCGATCAGTATGTGTCCGTCGCGCCGGGGAATCGCATAACGGCCCTTGGCCAGGACCATGCTCGGCAGGAAATCCGCCGCACACTTGTAGAGAATCATCTGCCCTTTCACCGGCTCGACCGGCAGCGTCAGGTCAAGATGCTTGAGCAAATCACCACTCCAGGCCCCTGCCGTCAGAACGACTTGATCGCCCAGGACAGTACCTGCGTGAGTCTGCACGCCGACCACTTTGTTGCCGTCACGTACAAACCCGCTGACTTCGCACTGTTCATGGATCGTCACGTTCGGCAGCGCCAGTAATGCGGCCTTGAGTGACTTCACCAGGCGCGGATTACGCACGTTGGCAACGTCGGCCATGTAGATCGCCCGGGAAAAACCTCCGCCCAGTACCGGCACGGCGTCGTGCGCGACCGAAATATCCACCGCGCTCAACGGACGATGCTCCCGGGCGGCCCATGCCAGCGCTTCAGCCTCGTCATCCAGATCCAGCCAGTACAGACCAGTGGTGTGCACCTCAGGATCAACGCCGGTGGCGGCAAACAAGCGCTCGCCCAGTTGTGGATAATAATCCTGGGACCAGTGCGCCAACGCAGTGACCGCCGGGCTGTAGCGCCACGGGTAAAGCGGCGAAACGATGCCGCCGCCGGCCCAGGACGATTCCTGGCCGACGTTCGAGCGATCCAGCAGCACAACGCTTTGCACTTCGGAGGCGAGATTGAATGCCGTCAGCAAACCAATCACCCCACCGCCGACAATCACCACTTGCTGTTGCCTGGTCATGTTCTGATCCAATCGTTAAATAGACAGAGGGTGCAAAGGACACCCGAAAAGGAGACTCAGCGCCCCCAGCAGTCTTTGCTGGTCAGGCCGGATTTTGCGTTGACCATGCCAAGGACACCGGTGTTGCTGATGGTCAGATCACCGCACTTGTCAGTGGCCATGCTCGAGTCAGCCTTGCGCACCGCCGTCAGCAGAAAGGTCTGGTCGGTCAAGGTCGGTGTGATCCTGTAGTAATCATTGCCGGCACTGAGGCCCGTTGCATCGGTGTAGACATTTTTCTGCGAGTAGAAGCGCTCCAGGATCTGCGCCTGCTCCGAGAGCAGACCCGCCACTTCTGCGCGGCGGCCCTTGTTCAGGTACTCGGTGAAACTCGGGGCAGCAATGGTCATGACAATCCCGATGATCGCAATCACGATCATGATTTCGATCAGGGTAAAACCGCGGTTGGTACTACGCATGCCTCAACTCTCACTTACTGTATTTGTCGCCACATGATGCGACGGCTACCGCCGGATTTTTCCATTCCCGGCGTATCGTCGCCAGTGGAATCGTTCACGCCCCCGCCATTGTCGCTGACGTCCTGGGGCGAATGCTCTCCAACAAAGATCACGCCATCGGACAGCGTGTCGATGTTGTCGACCACGCCATCGGCGTTGCTGTCGAGCATCTTAACGCTGATCGCAGCGGGCAGCCTCAGGCAGACGGCTTTCAATCCCTGATTGCTGTGGTAGAACCCGTACCAGTTGCCATTCGCCAGGCAGGTTGGCCGGTTCAGCGCTGGCGAATCCGATGGCCTGGCAGCGTGCGCCGAAACCGTCAGGTTCAGCGCGGCCACGAATCCGAACAGTTGTGGCCACAGCCTGAGATATCGCTCAGTACTTCGCATAGATGCTCTCCACCACGCTGCGCGAATGACCCGCGATGCCCACTGCCGTTACCCGATACAAGGTCGCAGGGGTATTGATTGGCACATTCACCGCGTCTCGGCTGACACCAATGTTTTGCACGCCATAAAAGCCGTTGCCCGATGCAATCCAGGTCACCCCGGAAGTGGCATTGAAACCGGCAGCGGTAATAGTCGAGGACTCGGACGGCGGCGCACATTGAACGATGCCGCTGCAATCAGGCAGCACATAGCTGTCCCGTTGCACTGCACTCTCGCCCACCCGCAATGCAGCTTCGGCAGTCTGAAACGACTGGTTGCGCAAGGCGACGCTACCGGCCATTTTTTCCTGCAGGGTGGCGCTCTGCATCGATGAAAGACCAATCAGCGTCAGCAAGAGCAAGAACACCAGACTGACCAGCAGTGCCATGCCGCGCTGGGTGTCATCTGTCATGGGAGAACGGTTCATTGGCATTCCCTCATGGCAAGCGGTTGCGTAGAGCAGCCACTGCGTTGAAGGTTTGATCGCTCACCCGGTGGTTCGGATCGGTGAGCGTCAAGCTCAGGCGAACGCTACGAATCAGCGCGGGGTCCGGTGGGTTGCTGCTGTAGCGGGAAGCAGCCAGATCGGTGGCAGAGCTGGCCAGGCCGAAGCTCACATCAAAAGCACTTACGTTGTCCACCAAGACCTGTGGTTTTGCGGCCCCGCCCCCCATAAACAGCTGGTGGTTGCTGAAGCTGTAAGTCAGTTGCCGTATTGGAAAGGCCAGTTGCCCTGCCACGGGTGTCGCACTGTCGCTGTAGGCCGTCGAGTTGTTTCGACAATCGGAAAGCACGGTCCAGTCCGGTTTGTCGCCATTGCCGCCGATATCCGCCGTAACCAGCGCCAAACTGCGGCGTCCATTATCCCAACGGATCGGCGTCATACGATTGGCATGGAAATCACCTTTCTTACTTGCATCAGTGATCGTTTCCAGGCAACCGAACATCCCGACCATGCGGATTTCCTGAATCATTTTGCTCAACACGAAACGCGCGTCCTCCTGCATGTTCGCGGCCGCATTCTGGCTGAGATACGTGTTCTTGGCCGCGATGAAAACCTGTACCACGCCCAGCACCACGATCAGGCTCAATGCCAGGGCGATCAGCATCTCGATCAGACCAAAGCCTTTGCTGCGGCGACTCACGGGATCACCGCCGGATCAATGGCCGTGCGGCTGCCAAGGACAAAGCTGCGCCGCGAGTCGGCAGCATTTGCAGCCCGTGAGTCATCCCAGGTAATCGTGATGGTGTACACCTGCTGATTGACGGTGACACTGCCCGTCGCAGTGGCGCCGAGCGAGCTGACAATGTTGGATTTGAAGTCGAACAGGTCCTGATCCCGGGCAACACCCGGATTGCCCGTAGCGGGCGGCGCGATGGTGTAGTCCGCAGCGGCGTTGGCGCGAATGCGGTCCATCATGTCGTAGGCGATAAAACTGGCCTGACTGGTCATGCGCGCACTATCGGTGTACTTCAGCGCATTGAGCTGAACCGCCGCGGCCCCCAGTAACCCCACTCCCAGAATGACCAATGCCACCAGGACTTCGACCAGCGTCATGCCCTCTTGTGCGCCTTGCTTCCCTGCCCTCATCCGCAACTACCACCCAATAGGATTCGTCCGTTCAAACACACGGTCAGCGTCCTGCTTTGCGCTCCCCGCCGATAGCTGATCACCACCTCTGAGGACGGTGACGACAATCCGCCCATACTATTGAAATCGATGGCAGACACACCCGAGGTTAGCGCCAGAGTTGCACCGCCGCTCATCGCCGGAACAACCCGCAATACATTGGCCAAAGCGCCAGTACCGTCGTAAACCGCCAGCTCCCCACTCCAGACATCCCCACCGGCCGTCGGGCGAACCCGTGTGGTATTGCCCCGTTCGATGGCTTCGAGGCGGGCAAAGTTCAGGGCTCGACGCAGGCCAAGGATCTCAGTATCAGCCCTCGTCGTTTGCGTCGAACGGATAAACGCCGGGACAGCCACAGTCAGCAGAATCAGAAGGATCGCAATCGCGACCAGCAACTCGATCAGAGTGAAACCTTTTGTACGATGATCCATCGGGGCCTTCTGTTTCCTTCGGCTATACCTGCTCTTGCACAGCGCGCCACGGAGGGAGATGTCATGCGCCAACGAGGCTTCAGCCTGATCGAACTGCTCATGGGACTGGCAATTACAGGAATTGTTCTGCACCTGGTCAGTCCGGTGTTCTCAACGCTGATCGAGTCGAACCAGAGAGGGCAAGCGGCACAGGCGCTTTTCAGTGGCATTCGCACCGCCCGAACCGAAGCCATCGTCCGCAACCAGGCCGTGGTGATTCACGGCATCAATGGCGACTGGAGCCTGGGCTGGCGGATCATTCTGGATATCAGCGGCAAAGGCGATATGGACAGCGACAATCCACTGCTGGCCGAACGCCGGAGCGGCACACGCGTGTCGATTGTGGGGAACGGCCCGGTCGAACGCTCTATACGATTCAGAGGCCAGGGCGAATCACTGATTGGAGGGACATTGCACATTTGTGCAATCCGCGAGCCGGTGAGCCAACATCAGGTGGTGTTGGCCCGGACCGGTCGCGTCAGCCTGCGCAGCGACAAGGCTGAGCAGCCGTTATGCGAAGAAAGGAAAAAACTCAGAGCAACGAGCGAACGCGCAGCTCTTTAGGCATCGAGAACGTGATGTTCTCCTCGCGACCGGCCAGTTCATCGGCACCGGTGGCACCCCAGGCCTGCAACTGCTGGATCACGCCGCGCACCAGAACTTCCGGGGCGGAGGCGCCTGCGGTGATGCCGATACGCTCGACACCGTCAAACCAGCTCTTTTGCAGGTCTTCGGCACCGTCGATCAGGTAGGCCGGTGTGGACATGCGTTCTGCCAATTCGCGCAGGCGATTGGAGTTGGAGCTGTTCGGGCTGCCGACCACCAGCACCACGTCACACTCGTCGGCCAGTTGCTTGACCGCGTCCTGACGGTTTTGCGTGGCATAGCAAATGTCGTCCTTGCGCGGTCCGCCGATGGCCGGGAAGCGCGAACGCAGGGCGTCGATAACACGACTGGTGTCGTCCATCGACAAGGTGGTCTGGGTCACGAAGGCGAGCTTTTCAGGGTTGTTCACCTGCAATGCTGCGACATCTTTCTCATCTTCGACCAGGTAGATCGCACCGCCATTGCTGGCATCGTACTGGCCCATGGTGCCTTCGACTTCCGGGTGACCGGCGTGGCCGATGAGAATGCATTCACGACCGTCACGGCTGTAGCGTGCCACTTCGATGTGGACCTTGGTCACCAGCGGGCAGGTGGCGTCGAAGACTTTCAGCCCACGACCTGCCGCTTCGCTGCGCACGGCCTGGGAAACGCCATGGGCACTGAAGATCACGATGACGTCGTCCGGCACCTGATCCAGCTCCTCGACGAAAACTGCACCACGGGAGCGCAGGTCTTCGACGACAAATTTGTTGTGGACCACTTCGTGGCGCACGTAGATCGGCGGCCCGAAGACTTCCAGGGCGCGGTTGACGATTTCGATCGCCCGGTCCACACCGGCGCAGAAGCCACGGGGATTGGCGAGTTTGATTTGCATGCTGTGCCTCGTGTCTTGCGCGCAAGAAATTAGATCAATTGTAGGAGCTGGCTTGCCAGCGAAGGGGCCAGCAGAGTCACTGCAAGACTTGAGACCCTTCGCCGGCAAGCCGGCTCCTACAGAAAAGCGTTTACAACGCTTTGACGGAAATGATTTCCACATCAAAGGTCAGCGTTTTGCCCGCCAGCGGGTGATTGAAGTCGACGGTCACTTGCACATCGTCGAACTCTTTGACCACGCCCGGCAATTCAGTATTGGCCGCATCGTTGAAGATCACCAGCAAGCCAGGCGACAGTTCCATGTCCTGGAACTGTGAGCGCGGGATGACCTGCACGTTTTGCGGGTTAGGCTGGCCGAAAGCGTTTTCCGGCTCGATGCTCAGTGTACGCTTGTCACCGGCCTTGAAACCGAACAGGGCTGCTTCGAAACCTGGCAACAGGTTGCCGTCACCGACCTTGAAGGTCGCCGGGGCCTTGTCGAAGGTGCTGTCCACCGTGTCGCCGTTCTCCAGGCGCAATGCGAAGTGCAAGGTGACTTCCGTGTTCTGGCCGATACGCTGCTCAGCCAATACCTGTTCAGTCATGAACGGTTTCTCCGGTCTTTTTACTTTTGAACATATCCAGTGCCAGCATGACAGCGCCTACAGTGATTGCACTGTCGGCAAAGTTGAACGCCGGGAAATACCAGCGGTTCTGCCAATGCACCAGAATGAAATCGATCACATGGCCCAAGGCAATGCGGTCATACAGATTGCCCAGCGCGCCGCCGAGCACCAGTGCCAGCGCAACCGCCAGCCAGGTCTCGTTACGCCCCAGACGCTTGAGCCACACCACCAGCACCGCACTGACCACGACAGCGATCACCGCAAACAGCCAGCGCTGCCAGCCGGAGCTGTCAGCCAGGAAGCTGAACGCCGCGCCTGTGTTGTAGGCCAGGGTCCAGCTGAAGTAATCGGGGATGATCACGATCTGCTGGTACATCTGGAGCTTGCCTTCGAAGTAGAACTTGCTGGCCTGGTCGATGACCAGGACCAGCAAACTCAACCAGAGCCAGCTCAGCCGTCCGAAACGGCCAACGGCATTAGGCATAGTGACGGACCTCGCCGGCGCCGCTGATGTTATCCACGCAACGGCCGCAGATTTCCGGATGCTCCGGGTTCACGCCGACGTCTTCGCGGCAGTGCCAGCAACGGGCGCACTTGGCGTGGCTCGACTTGACGATCTTGAGCTTCAGGCCGCTGACTTCGGTGACCACGGCATCGGCCGGTGCCTGCACCAATGGTGCAACGCTGGCGGTCGACGTGATCAGCACGAAGCGCAGTTCGTTGCTGAGTTTGGCCAGATCGGCGGTCAGCGCGTCTTCGGCGAACAGCGTCACTTCGGCTTGCAGGTTGCCACCGACAGCCTTGGCTGCACGCTGGATTTCCATTTCCTTGTTGACCGCAACCTTGACCGCCATGATCCGGTCCCAGTAAGCGCGATCCAGCTCGAAGCCTTCCGGCAGTTCGCTCAGGCCTTCGTACCAGGTGTTGAGCATGACGGACTCGTTACGCTCGCCCGGCAGGTACTGCCACAGTTCGTCGGCGGTGAACGCCAGGATCGGCGCGATCCAGCGCACCAGCGCTTCGGAGATGTGGAACAGCGCGGTCTGGCACGAACGGCGGGCCTTGCTGTCGGCGCCAGTGGTGTACTGGCGATCCTTGATGATGTCGAGATAGAAGCCGCCCAGCTCCTGCACGCAGAAGTTGTGGATCTTCGAGTACACGTTCCAGAAGCGGTATTCGCCGTAGTGCTCCTGCAGCTCGCGTTGCAGCAGCAGGGTACGGTCCACGGCCCAACGGTCCAGTGCCAGCATTTCTTCAGCCGGCAGCAGGTCGGTGGCCGGGTTGAAGCCGGTCAGGTTGGAAAGCAGGAAACGCGCGGTGTTACGGATACGCCGGTAGGCGTCCGCACTGCGTTGCAGGATCTGCTCGGAAACCGCCATTTCACCCGAGTAATCGGTCGAGGCGACCCACAGACGCATGATGTCGGCGCCCAGGGTGTCGTTGACTTTCTGCGGCGCGATCACGTTGCCCAGGGACTTGGACATCTTGCGGCCGGACTCGTCGACGGTGAAGCCGTGAGTCAGCAGTTCGCGATACGGTGCGTGGTTGTCGATGGCGCAACCGGTCAGCAGCGACGAGTGGAACCAGCCACGGTGCTGGTCCGAGCCTTCCAGGTACAGGTCGGCGCGCGGGCCGGTTTCGTGGCCCATCGGGTGCGAACCGCGCAGGACGTGCCAGTGCGTGGTGCCGGAGTCGAACCAGACGTCCAGGGTGTCGCTGATCTTGTCGTACTGCGGCGCTTCAGCGCCCAGCAGTTCGGCGGCATCCAGCTTGAACCAGGCTTCGATACCTTCGACTTCAACGCGCTTGGCCACTTCTTCCATCAGCTCGACGGTACGTGGGTGCAGCTCGCCGCTTTCCTTGTTCAGGAAGAACGGGATCGGCACGCCCCAGTTGCGCTGACGGGAGATGCACCAGTCCGGACGGTTGGCGATCATCGAATGCAGGCGCGCCTGACCCCAGGCCGGAACGAACTTGGTGTCTTCAATGGCCTTGAGCGAGCGTTGGCGCAGGGTGTCGCCGGTGGTCGGCTGCTTGTCCATGCCGATGAACCACTGCGCGGTGGCGCGGTAGATCAGCGGGGTCTTATGGCGCCAGCAGTGCATGTAGCTGTGTTCGATGACGGTGGTGTGCAGCAGCGCACCGACTTCGGTCAGCTTGTCGACGATGGCCGGGTTGGCCTTCCAGATGAACTGACCGCCGAAGAACTCCAGCGACGGTACGTAAACGCCGTTGCTTTGTACCGGGTTGAGGATGTCATCGTTGACCATGCCGTACTTCTTGCAGGTCACGAAGTCGTCCACGCCGTAGGCCGGAGAGGAGTGAACCACACCGGTACCGGCGCCCAGTTCAACGTAGTCGGCCAGGTATACCGGCGACAGACGGTCGTAGAACGGGTGACGGAAGTTGATCAGTTCCAGCGCTGAGCCGTTGGCGGTAGCGATCACCGAGCCTTCCAGCGAATAGCGCGCCAGGCACGACTCGACCAGCTCTTCAGCCAACACCAGCAGTTTGTCGCCGACGTCGACCAGGGCGTAGTTGAATTCCGGGTGAACGTTCAGCGCCTGGTTGGCCGGAATGGTCCACGGGGTGGTGGTCCAGATCACGATCGAAGCAGGCTTGGCCAGCGATGGCAGACCGAAAGCGGCCGCCAGTTTGGCTTCATCGGCAATCGGGAACGCGACGTCGATGGTCGAGGACTTCTTGTTCTCGTACTCGACTTCCGCTTCAGCCAGGGCCGAACCGCAGTCGAAGCACCAGTTCACGGGCTTCAAGCCCTTGAATACGAAACCGCCCTTGACGATCTCGGCCAAGGCGCGGATTTCGCCGGCCTCGTTCTTGAAGTCCATGGTCTTGTACGGGTTGGCGAAGTCGCCCAACACGCCCAGACGGATGAATTCGGATTTCTGGCCTTCGATCTGCTCGGTGGCGTACGCGCGGCACAGTTCGCGGGTCTTGTCCGCGCCCAGGTTCTTGCCGTGGGTCACTTCGACCTTGTGCTCGATCGGCAGCCCGTGGCAGTCCCAGCCGGGGACATAAGGCGCGTCGAAGCCCGACAGGGTCTTCGAGCGGATGATCATGTCCTTGAGAATCTTGTTCAGTGCGTGACCGATGTGAATCGTGCCGTTGGCGTACGGAGGACCGTCGTGCAGGACGAACTTCGGACGATCCTTGCCAATCTCGCGCAACTTTCCGTACAGGCCAATGCTGTCCCAGCGCTGCAGAATCTGCGGTTCGCGCTGAGGCAGGCCGGCCTTCATTGGGAAGGCGGTGTCCGGAAGGTTTAGCGTGGCTTTATAGTCGGTCATTTAAGGCTCTTCATTAGCGATGGGCGCTAGGTGCGGCTAGTGCACGGGCGGCGGCGACATCCGCGTTGATCGCCGTTTTCAGCGCCTCCAGAGAGGCGAAACGCTGCTCTTCACGCAGCTTGTGGTGGAAAACCACCGTTAAACGCCGGTCATACAGATCGCCGGCAAAATCTAAAAGATGCACTTCCAGGTGGGCTTTGCCATCACCTTGAACCGTGGGCCGCACGCCGATATTGGCGACGCCGGGCCAGGTCTTGCCGTCGATCTCGACGTCCACCAGGTAAACCCCGGTAAACGGTACGCGACGACGCTTGAGTTGTATGTTGACGGTGGGCGTACCCAGCTGCCGAGCGAGCTTCTGGCCATGCAATACGCGACCGGCGATCCGGTACGGCCGCCCGAGCAGGCGTTCGGCCAGGGCGAAATCCGCGGCGGCCAAGGCATTGCGCACCTGCGTGCTGCTGACCCGGATCCCATCGAGCTCGACGGTTTGCGCCGCTTCGACGGTAAACCCCTGAACGATGCCGGCCTGTTGCAGAAAATCGAAATCTCCCAAGCGATCACAGCCGAAACGGAAGTCATCACCGACCTCCAGGTGCTGGACACCCAGGCCGTCCACCAGAATGGTATCGACAAATTCGCTGGCGCTGAGCTTGCTCAGGCGCTGGTTGAAAGCCAGGCACAGAACACGGTCGACGCCTTCGGCAGCCAACAATTGCAGCTTGTCCCGCAGACGGGCCAGACGGGCCGGTGCAGTCTCCGGAGCAAAGAACTCTCGCGGTTGCGGCTCGAAAATCACCACGCAACTGGGCACGCCCAACTCGAGCGCACGCTCACGCAGCCGCGCCAGGATAGCCTGGTGGCCACGGTGTACACCGTCAAAGTTGCCAATAGTGGCGACACAGCCCCGATGCTGGGGGCGCAGATTTTGGAGGCCTCGAACCAGCTGCATAACGCGCTTCTTGCTCATAAAGTGGTCGATTATAACCACACCCGGCGGCCGACGACAGGCAACACCGTAACCCAAAGTGATCGAGCCGACAAAACCGCCGGCTCGCCCGTGTTTATCGAGGCCAGAACCTCAGCCCAGCGCTTTGCGATTGAAGTCGCGCAAACGGAAGCCCATCAACACTAACATGCCGAAATAAGCCACCACACCCGCCGCCACCAACGCCCCCAGACGCAGGAAGCGTTCGAGCATATGCCCTTGATCCCAGGCCGGCATGAAATACATTGTCCCCAACAGTACCGCGGACATCACCGCCACCGCGACCACCAGCTTGAACGTGAACTTCGCCCAGCCCGGCTGCGGCTGGTACATCTGCTGCTTACGCAGTTGATAGAACAGCAACCCGGCATTGAGACAGGCGCCGACACTGATCGCCAAGGCCAGGCCAGCGTGAGCCAGCGGCCCGATCAGCATCAAGTTGAACAGCTGGGTCACCACCAGGGTGAAAATCGCGATTTTTACCGGTGTACGGATATTTTGTTGCGCATAAAAGCCAGGGGCCAGCACTTTGATCATGATAATCCCGAGCAACCCGACCGAGTAGGCGATCAAGGCACGCTGGGTCATCGATGCATCAAACGCATCGAACTGGCCGTACTGGAACAGGGAAACCGTCAGCGGCTCCGCCAAAATCCCCAATGCCAGCGAGCAAGGCAGCACCAATACGAAGCAGAGGCGCAAGCCCCAGTCGAGAATGCGCGAATACTCATGACGATCCTTGTTGGCGTAGGTCTTGGCCAGGGTCGGCAACAGAATCGTCCCCAGCGCCACACCCAGCACGCCAGATGGCAGCTCCATCAAACGGTCGGCGTAATACATCCACGACACGGAGCCGGCAACCAGGAACGAAGCGAAGATAGTATTGATGATCAGCGAAATCTGGCTCACCGAGACACCGAGGATTGCCGGCAGCATTTGCTTCATCACCCGCCAGACCCCCGTGTCGCGCAGGTTCAGGCGCGGCAGCACCAGCATGCCGATCTTTTTCAGGTGCGGCAGCTGATAGAGCAACTGCGCCAGGCCGCCGGCCAGTACCGCCCAGCCAAGCGCCATGACGGGCGGATCGAAGTACGGCGTCAAAAACACCGAAAAGATGATCATGCTGACGTTCAGCAGGGTTGGCACGAAGGCCGGCACCGAAAAACGGTTCCAGGTATTGAGGATCGCACCGGCCAACGACGACAGGGAAATCAGCAGAATGTACGGAAAGGTCACCCGCAACAGGCTGGAGGTCAGTTCGAATTTTTCCGGGGTGTTGGTGAAACCCGGCGCGGTCACCCAGATGACCCACGGCGCAGCGATCATGCCCAATACCGTGACCAGCGCCAGCACCAGCGTCAGCAGGCCCGAGACATAAGCTATGAAGGTTCGCGTCGCCTCTTCGCCCTTCTGGCTCTTGTATTCGGCAAGAATCGGCACGAACGCCTGGGAAAACGCCCCTTCGGCAAAGATCCGCCGCAGCAGATTGGGCAATTTGAAGGCGATAAAGAAGGCGTCGGTCGCCATTCCCGCGCCAAATGCACGTGCGATGAGGGTGTCCCGAACAAATCCCAGAATCCGGGAAAGCATCGTGATAGAGCTGACGGCGGCCAACGATTTGAGCAGATTCATGGAAAGAGTTTGTGCCTGTCGATAAACAGCAGGCGAACTACGCGCCCACTTATGCGATACTCCGCGCCGCAACAGCACAGAGCCAAAGCTCGCGAGTTTACAGGTCAAGCGCCGGAAATAAATATCCCGCCTCTTTAGATCGACCACTCAGCGGAACGCATCAACCGCCCTTGACAACACATCAACTCATCGGCATGATTCGCGGCCTATTTTGTTTGCTATTTCCTAAAAAGTCTTTCGAGGAGCTCGACGGTGGCCAACTCACCTTCCGCCAAAAAACGTGCAAAACAGGCTGAGAAGCGTCGCAGCCACAACGCCAGCCTGCGTTCCATGGTTCGTACCTACATCAAGAATGTAGTTAAGGCCATCGACGCAAAAGACGCTGCCAAAGCTCAAGCCGCTTACGTTCTGGCTGTGCCAGTTATCGACCGTATGGCCGATAAAGGCATCATCCACAAGAACAAGGCCGCTCGTCATAAGAGCCGCCTGAATGGCCACGTCAAGGCCCTGAACGTTGCCGCTGCTGCCTAAGCGACCCGTTCATTAAAAAACCGACCTCAGGGTCGGTTTTTTATTGCCTGCGATTTGGCGAATTCTGCGCAATAAAAAATGTGGGAGCGAGCCTGCTCGCGAAGAGGCCCCTGCCAGTCAACATTGATGCTGAATGACACACCACCTTCGCGAGCAGGCGCACTCCCACATTTGGACCTGCGTTAGCTTATTGAGCGTGGGCCCACGGCAAGATCGGGATCGCCGTCACCGCATTCTGCGGGCTGCCCTCGATCAAGCGATCGCTATACACCAGGTACACCAGCGTATTGCGCTTCTTGTCGAGGAAACGCACCACCTGCATGGTTTTGAACACCAGAGACGTGCGCTCCTTGAACACCTCGTCGCCATCCTTGAGCTCACCCTTGAAGCTGATAGGCCCGACCTGCCGGCAAGCGATAGAGGCTTCAGCACGATCCTCGGCCAAGCCAAGACCACCCTTCACCCCACCAGTCTTGGCGCGTGACAGGTAGCAGGTCACACCGTCGACCTTGGGATCATCGAATGCCTCGACCACGATCCGGTCATTTGGCCCGACAAACTTGAATACCGTCGACACCTGACCGATCTCTTCGGCCGACGCCAGCAGCGGCATCGCCAGCAGGAGTCCCAACAATCCTTTTGCTACACGCATTCAGGTATTCCTTCAGACCAGAATCAGGTTATCGCGGTGAACCAGTTCCGGCTCCGCCATGTAACCCAACAGACCGACAATCGCATCAGACGACTGGCCGATGATTTTTTGCGCTTCCAGCGCACTGTAGTTGGCCAGGCCACGGGCAATCTCACGACCGTCCGGCGCCACGCAGACCACCATCTCACCGCGACGGAAACTGCCCTGCACCAATTTGACTCCGACCGGCAGCAAGCTCTTGTTGCCCTCGGACAACGCAGTCACCGCACCCGCGTCCAGCACCAGGGTGCCACGGGTTTGCAGATGACCGGCCAGCCACTGCTTGCGCGCCGCCAGCATGCCGCGCTCCGGCGAGAGCAAGGTGCCAATGCGCTCACCCGCCTTGAGGCGATCCAGTACGCGCTCAAGCCGCCCACCAACGATGATGGTGTGAGCACCGGAACGCGCCGCCAGTCGCGCAGCGCGCAGTTTGGTCTGCATGCCGCCACGCCCCAGCGCCCCACCCGTACCGCCTGCCACCGCGTCGAGCGCCGGATCATCGGCACGCGCCTCGTAAATCAGTTGGGCATCCGGATTGTTGCGCGGATCGGCGTCGAACATGCCATCACGATCCGTAAGAATCACCAGCAAATCCGCCTCGACCAGGTTCGCCACCAGCGCCGCCAGGGTGTCGTTATCGCCAAAACGGATTTCGTCGGTGACCACCGTGTCGTTCTCGTTGATCACCGGAATGACCTTGAGCTCGACCAGCGCACGCAAGGTGCTGCGGGCATTCAGGTAGCGCTTGCGGTCGGACAGGTCATCATGGGTCAGGAGAATCTGCGCGGTATGCCGGCCATGCTCGGCAAAGCTCGACTCCCAGGCCTGCACCAGCCCCATCTGACCGATTGCAGCAGCGGCCTGAAGCTCGTGCATCGCACTGGGTCGCGAGGTCCAGCCCAAGCGGCTCATACCGGCCGCCACCGCCCCGGAGGACACCAGCACCAGCTCGACACCCGCCTCATGCAAGGCCACCATCTGCTCAACCCAGACACCCATTGCCGCGCGATCCAGGCCCTTGCCGTCCGCCGTCAGCAAAGCGCTGCCGATCTTCACGACCCAACGCTGCGCACCTGTCACCTTGCTCCGCATCATCTTCAACCTTAGCTTGAGGGCAGCACGACCTGGCACTGCCCGTGACATTATTCGTGGTTATTCGTGACCAACGATCGATTTCCAGATACCAAAACGCCGCTCGATTGAGCGGCGCTTAAGTTTATCGCAACGAATCAGTCACGCACGTAAATGATTTCCGGACCGTCTTCGTCATCCACATCTTCTTCGTCCCAATCATCGTCGCCGATGTCGTGAACCGACTTCACGCCGCTGCGACGCAGGGCACGCTTGTCATCCAGCGCCTGCAGTTGCGCACGAGCTTCGTCTTCGATGCGCTGATCGAGATCGGCCAGCTCTTCCTTGTAGGCCGGGTCATTGGCCAGGCGATCAGCACGATCCTCCATGTAACGCATGATGTCGTGACACAGACGCTCGGTGCCGAGCTTGGAGATTGCCGAGATCACGTAGACCGGACCAGTCCATTCCAGGCGATCAACGATTTCCTTGACGCGAGCATCGTGCTCTTCATCAAGGATCTGGTCGCACTTGTTCAGGACCAGCCAGCGATCACGCTCCGCCAGGGACGGGCTGAACTTGATCAGTTCGTTGACGATCACTTCAGCGGCATCCGGTGCGCTGGCGTCATCCAGCGGCGCCATGTCCACGAGGTGCAGCAGCAGACGCGTACGCGCCAAGTGCTTGAGGAAGCGAATGCCCAGACCAGCACCTTCGGAAGCGCCTTCGATCAAACCCGGAATATCGGCAATGACGAAGCTCTTCCAGCGATCGACACTGACCACACCCAGGTTCGGCACCAGCGTGGTGAATGGATAGTCGGCAACTTTCGGCTTGGCGGCCGATACCGAACGGATAAAGGTACTTTTACCGGCGTTTGGCAAACCCAGCAGACCGACATCAGCCAGTACTTTCATTTCCAGCTTCAGGTCGCGCTGCTCACCCGGCTTGCCCGGAGTGGTCTGGCGCGGCGCACGGTTGGTACTGGATTTGAAACGGGTGTTGCCCAGACCGTGCCAGCCACCCTGCACTACCATCAATTTCTGACCGGCCTTGGTCAGGTCGCCGATGACTTCCTGAGTCGCGGAGTCGATCACCGTGGTGCCGACCGGAACGCGCAGGATCAGGTCTTCACCCTTCTTGCCGGTGCAGTCGGTACTGCCGCCGTTGGAGCCACGCTCGGCATCGAAGTGCCGGGTGTAACGGTAATCCACCAGGGTATTGAGGTTTTCGTCGGCCATCATGTAGATGGAACCGCCGTCACCACCATCACCACCGTTAGGACCGCCGTTTTCGATGAATTTTTCGCGACGGAAACTCATGCAGCCATTGCCGCCGTCACCGGCTTTTACTCGAATCGATACTTCATCAACAAACTTCATAACAAACGCCTCTCGCCATACGGACGAGCCGAAAAACAATCAAGACATAAGACTCTTGCAAAAATGAGCGCAGCGACCCCAAACCACGACACCTACATCGTACGCCGACAGCCCATACAAACAGCTTTGCAAGAGACTCACCCCACAAACGAAAAAGCCCCGTCGCGAGACAGGGCTTTTCCAGCGATCGCGCAATTAAGCTGCGACTACGCTCACGTAACGACGACCGAAGGCGCCTTTTACTTCGAACTTGATCACGCCTTCGACTTTAGCGAAGAGGGTGTGATCTTTACCCATGCCAACGCCGTAGCCAGCGTGGAATTGGGTGCCGCGCTGACGCACGATGATGTTGCCTGCTTTGATAGCCTGGCCGCCATACATCTTCACGCCAAGGCGTTTGGCTTCTGAGTCGCGACCGTTACGGGTACTACCACCAGCTTTTTTGTGTGCCATGAGTTCAATTCTCCTAGTGAGGAATTAGGCTGAAATTAAGCCTGAATACCGGTGATTTTGATCTCGGTGTACCACTGGCGGTGGCCCATACGCTTCATGTGGTGCTTACGGCGACGGAACTTGATGATGCGGACTTTATCGTGACGACCTTGGGAGATCACTTCAGCCACAACGGTAGCGCCAGCAACAACTGGAGCGCCGATATTCACGTCGTCACCGTTGGCAACCAACAGAACGCGATCAAAGGTAACGGATTCGCCGGTAGCGACTTCCAGTTTTTCGATCTTCAGGTATTCACCTGGGGCGACTTTGTACTGCTTGCCGCCAGTAACGATTACTGCATAAGACATGGTATTTCTCCGATAATCCTGCTCACCCAGCTCTTTATAAGAAGAGGTATTGGCTGGCATGGCTGCATGGGGCTGGAGGCCCGCTTGCAATTGCGTAAGGCAGGTGCTGCCCAGGAAGTTCAGGGTGCGCGATTGTACGCAAGCCACGCCAGCCTTGCAAGGGGCCGTCCATCGCGCCTTGACACCTGCAGGCGTGGGTCCTAGCATGCCGCGCAACCCTTCTGGAGCGACTGTCGCTGATGCAACCCCAAGCTTTCTACCGCGCGGTCGCGGACGATTTTAGCGCCGTCGACGGCATCATCAAGAAGCAGCTGACTTCCCGAGTGCCGCTGGTATCGAAAATCGGCGATTACATCACCTCGGCCGGCGGCAAACGCCTGCGTCCTTTATTGGTGTTGCTGTGTGGCAAGGCCCTGGGCCGTGAAGGTGACGACCTGCGCCTGCTGGCCGCCACCATCGAGTTCCTGCACACCGCTACCCTGCTGCATGACGACGTGGTCGACATGTCCGGCATGCGCCGTGGCCGCTCGACCGCCAACGCCATGTGGGGCAACGCGCCAAGCGTGCTGGTCGGTGATTTCCTGTATTCGCGCTCCTTCGAAATGATGGTCGAGCTGGGCTCCATGCCAGTGATGAAGATCCTTTCGCAAGCCACGCGCATCATCGCCGAAGGCGAAGTGTTGCAGCTGTCGAAGGTGCGTGACGCCAGCACCACCGAAGAAACCTACATGGAAGTCATCCGCGGCAAGACCGCGATGCTCTTCGAAGCCTCGACCCACAGTGCCGCCGCCCTGTGCGAAGCCACGCCGGAGCAGGCCGAAGCCCTGCGTACATTCGGCGATCACCTGGGAGTGGCCTTCCAGTTGGTCGACGACCTGCTTGATTACAAAGGCGACGCCGAAACCCTGGGCAAGAACGTCGGGGATGATCTGGCCGAAGGCAAGCCGACCCTGCCGCTGATCTACACCATGCGTGAAGGTACGCCGGAGCAGGCCGCCCTGGTACGCAAAGCGATCCAGAAAGGCGGAATCGAAGACCTGGAGAGCATCCGCGAAGCCGTGGAAGCCTCGGGCTCGCTGGAGTACACCGCGCAACTGGCCCGAGATTATGTGGCCCGCGCGATCAAGTGCCTCGAAGCACTGCCCGCCAGCGAATACCGCGACGCGCTGATCGAATTGAGCGAATTTGCGGTAGCCCGCACCCACTGATTCGCCTCTGTAGGAGCCGGCTTGCTGGCGATTGCATCACCACGGTGGTCCTGACACACCGAGTTGTATGCATCGCCAGCAAGCCGGCTCCTACAGTCAGTCCCACCTTCCCGCTCTAAAACCCTATATAATGTGCGCTTTTTAGCGATCCTGAATCCAAGGAGCCTTAGTGAGCACGCTGCCACCCTGCCCAAAATGCAATTCCGAATACACCTATGAAGACGGCGCCCAGCTGATCTGCCCCGAGTGCGCCCACGAATGGTCCGCCAACGGTGAAGCCGAAGCCGCGTCCGATGACGCAGTGAAAAAGGATTCGGTCGGCAATGTCCTGCAGGACGGCGATACCATCACCGTGATCAAGGACCTCAAGGTCAAGGGTACGTCTTTGGTGGTCAAGGTCGGCACCAAGGTCAAGAACATCCGCCTGTGCGATGGCGATCACGACATCGATTGCAAGATCGACGGCATTGGCCCGATGAAACTCAAGTCCGAGTTCGTCAGGAAAGTCTGAACCTGCTGCCCTCCATCCCGTGCCCCGCGCGGGATGGCGCCTCACCCTCCCCTGCTTCGCCCAGCAAATCCTCGCAATAGCCAAACACCAGTCGTTTTGACCTGACGCAATCTTTACCCGGAAAAAAGCGCAAACCGCCAATAGGTGCTTGCTATTTGATGAATACGAATTATTCTCATTAAATCCACAGTGGAGATGAGAACCATGACTTATTTGATCGATGCCTGGCTGGACCGCCCACACCCTTACCTCAGGATCCTGCACCGGGAAACCGGGGAAGTCTGTGCCGTACTGGAAGAGGAAGCCTTGAACGAGCTGCAGGATCAGGGTGACCTGGACCTCAATGGTTTGAGTTCCAGCGAGCCGGTGGTGCTCAAGGAACTGGTGCGTAACCTGTTTCTGTTCTGCTATGCCCGGGCGTTGCGCCCGCACAGTGAACTGCACACAAAGATCGAAATATGAAAAACGCAAGACCCTGTAGGAGCGAGCTTGCTCGCGAAGAACTCAAAGACACCGCGCTCATTCAGAATGCCCGCGTCATCGTTGGCGACCATCGCGAGCAAGCTCGCTCCTACAGGTAATCAGCGGGTCTTACAGAACGTCGAGCAGTTCGACGTCGAACACCAGTACGCTGTGCGGCGGGATGCTGCCAACGCCTTGAGCGCCGTAAGCCAGTTCGCTCGGCACGTACAGGCGCCATTTGCTGCCGGCGTTCATCAGTTGCAGGGCTTCGGTCCAGCCAGCGATCACGCCACCAACCGGGAACTCTGCAGGCTGGCCGCGCTCGTAGGAGCTGTCGAACACAGTGCCGTCGATCAAGGTGCCGTGGTAGTGGGTACGCACGGAATCTTCACGGGATGGCTTGGCGCCTTCGCCAGCGGTCAGAACTTCGAACTGCAGGCCGGAAGCCAGAGTGGTGATGCCTTCACGCTTGGCGTTTTCAGCCAGGAAAGCCAGGCCTTCGCCAGCAGCCGCTTCAGCCTTGGCTGCAGCTTCGGCCTGCATGATTTCGCGGATGACTTTGAAGCTGGCGGACATTTCTTCCTGACCCACACGGCTTGGTTTGCCGGCGAATGCGTCGGTCAGACCTGCCAGGATCGCGTCCAGGCTTACGCCCGGTGGCGGGTTGTCGCGCAGTTGGTCGCCCAGCTGACGGCCAATACCGTAGCTGACGCGGGTTTCGTCGGTGGACAGATTTACTTCGGACATGACATTGCTCCGCTGTGCGGACGGCTCGGGAACTTGCCATGCGTGCACAGCGCGTCCCGGAGCGCCCGGAACCAAAAGGGCCAGCAGACTAGCACAGATGTCATGCCATTGATGAGGGACCTCAGGCGATCGGCACCTTCAGGTTTTCCTCAACATCGGCAACCAGCCCGCACATCTCGTCATGCACGACCGTGTGCACAAGGTTGAAATGCAGCTTGGGAAAGGAGCGCAACACATCACGGGCATGCTCCACCGAGCGCAGGCTCATCATATGGCCGTGCGTATCGCTCAGGGGGTACGCCGCGCCATGCATCCTTGCTTCCAGCAGGTAGATGCCCCCCTCCATGGAGATCAGGTTCAGCTCATCGACCTTCCCGGCGACGGCATACGCATTCAACTCATGCAGGGTCATGAACGCACCTCACGCAGTGGCGAGCCAACATACTTACAGGGATAGGCCTCGGCGCATCAAAGCACAAGCCACAAACGACGCCGCCCGTCTGTTTTGCAACAGACGGGCGGCGTGTTTCATGGGGCCAGCAATGGATCAGTGCTTGGTGACTTTATCCAGGTAACCCATGGCGAATGCCGAGACCACGAAGGTCATGTGGATGATCACGTACCACTGCAGATGCTCAGGATCGACGTTCTTGGCGTCCATGAAGATGCGCAACAGGTGAATCGACGAGATCGCCACGATCGACGCAGCCACCTTCATTTTCAGCGACGAAGAGTCCATGGTGCCCAGCCAGTTGAGCTTTTCCTTGGAGTCATCGATGTCCAGTTGCGAGACGAAGTTCTCGTAGCCGGAAATCATCACCATCACCAGCAATCCGCCCACCAGCGCCATGTCGATCAGCGACAGCAGCACCAGGATCAAGTCCGACTCGGCCATCGAAAACACGTTCGGGATGACATGGGAGACTTCCTGGAAGAATTTCAGCGCCAGCGCCAGCAACCCGAGGGACAGGCCGAAATAGATCGGCGCCAGCAGCCAGCGCGAGGCGTACATTGTATTTTCGATAAAGCGTTCCATTGAATCTCACACGTTGGATTGAAAATGGCCGCGAGTATACCAGCCGCCCGTCTATACCCAGAAGCAACCGGAAACCGTCGAAAAATCCGCCACCTGCGCCTGTGTATCAAAGTTTTTCTGCTAGTGTCCAAATCATTGACTGCTCAGTGATGTCGGACGGGAAGACTGGAAATGGATGTGCGATTGCCTTTGACGAGTGCCGGTATTTGCCTGGCGCTGCTGCTAAGCGGCTGCTCACCCAGCGATGAAAAACGCCAGGTCAGCCTCGAAGAAAAAACCGCGCAGTTCGAAAAGTCGCTGGACGCCATCCAGGATCCGAAACTCAAGGATGCCGTGTCGGAACTGGGCGGCTCACTGCTGCTGCTCGAGCGCGCCCGACTCAAGCTCGACAGTAAACCGGTGGAAACCGAATACGGCGAAGACGCCCTCGCCATGCTCAAGCACTACCCGACCCCGCAGGCCCTGGTCGACACCTACATCAACGGGTTGTTCGTGCTGCAAAAGGACTCCGGTTCCGACTACCTGACCGATTTGCAACCGGTGTTCCCGTTCACGTTCAGCGTTCCTGCCGCGTTTTTGTTTCCCCATGGCCTGGAATGGCAGTCGGTCACCCTGAGCAATAAACGAGTGATTCCATTCCAGCCGGAATGGTCGGAAACCGACCCCGGCATTCAACTCAGCCCATCTAGCTCCAACCTGACCAACCCCGATGACCTGACCGTGGCCTACCCCTTCATCGAAGGCCTCGACATCGACAGAAAGCAGCAACCGCAACCGGTGAGCCTGCAAGGCAAAGTCGAAGTCATCGCGCCACGCCGCCTCTACAGCTTCGACCTGACGAAAAAGGACGCAGGCCAGACTCGCACCAATGACAACCTGAGCGTCACCCTGCTCACATTGACGAACAACTACGCGGAAATCGAATACAACAACAGCGCGCCGCTGGCCTCCGAAGTCAGTGAAACACCGCTGAACCCGCTGATCGTCCAGGCCAGGGACAGCACCGGGCAATTCATCACGCGCGCCGGCTCAATCAACGAAACCGCGGTACAAATTGCCTTCTATCAGCAGCAGCTGGCCAAGATGCAGCAGCAAAAGAGCTGGAGCGAATCTCTGGAAAAACAGCTCGACGAAGAGCAGCGCAACTTTGAGAAACAGCAGGCTCGACATTATTCGAAGGTGTACTTCAACGGGACAATCGAAACCCTCGAAGTCAGCATGCTGGATTTTTCCGCCGTCACAGTCACCCGAAAGGACCTCGACCTGCCGATCCGGCGCTTTGATGCCAATACCACGGACAAGACCATCCAGCCCTTGAACCTGGCCGTGGTGGTCTATGACGACCAGGCGGCGAGCTGGCTGAAAGGGGCAACGCTGACTGAGGATCAACTGAAAAAGAACGTCAACATCAGTCAGTCGGTCGACGACCCCAGTGCTGCGCGAATCGAATTCACTCATCTGCGCAGCTTCAACGATGAACTGCTTGGCACATCGTTCAACCCCGGAGAAAGTCCGGTGAGTTTCTTCACCGAAGACGCTCGCGGCAATCGCGACGAGCCGATCGAACTGCCGTCTGAGGCGTATCAGATCGATCCCCTGCGCGGCACCATCACTTACGATCTGAATCTGTTTCCGCAAACGCCGGCCTATGCAGTGGGCTCGATGCCGTTGTTCCTGGCCACAGTCGATAAAAAAACCGTGGATGCCCGTCAACTGCCCAAAGGCCTCGGACTCAAAGACAATGCACTGGTGGTGGATCTGAAGGCATTTCCCGCCCAGGACTGGCGCTTTTTCGCCAAGGACGACAGCGGTAATTATTTGAAGGAGATTCTATCGGTCAGCCATGGCGCGAGCGCACAAGGTCCGGCGCAGTTTGCCGTGCATTACTTCTACGGGCAGCCTACGCGCCTGGAAACCTATCAGCGCACCGACCTCGCCACCGTGCAATATGGTTTCGAGGTCAGACTCGACAAGGCCGACATCACGCGCCTTGATCAATAGTGCGGCTCAGTGCTCTGGGTGAAACTCGAAGCCGCCCATGTTTCGGCAGCGACCACCATTGATTTCCCGCAGCTGGGCTTGCAGGTGCAGACACCAGATTTGCGGATCGTCGGCCAATTCGTAGCCGTGCAAAGTCAGGCTTTCAACGATGGTGTCGAGGATTGATTCAGCGACGACTGGACCGTGAAACGGGCCTTGGGCCTTGATGGCCGAAGGTTGTTCGCCGGCCATTCCGGCGGCGAACAGTAGAGTCCACATGCCCGTATCTCCCGCCAATGGACGGATGGCACACTCGATACGGGTTACAAGGCCCAGGCATTGACGGGTGAGGCAGAGGTTGCGCGACATGGCGGCGACCCTCGGTAGATCCGGTATTCAGCCCCCTCGGGAAGGCTGTTTCGATCCTGTGATTACTCTCGATATCCCTGAGCAGAGAATAGAAGAAAAGTCTGGCTTGCAGGCCGGGCGAAACCGAAAGGCGCCGAATGGTCACAGTGTGAATATTGACGTCATTTCGACGACGCTTTTCGACACCCACCACAAAAAAACTGTGGGAGCGAACTCGCTCCCACAAGGGATTGCACAGTTTCAGATCAACGATGCATCAAGCAGGCTTGGTTTCCGCCAAAGCCTCTTGCGCCAACTCCTTCTCGGCTTCTTTCAGATCATCTTCGCTGATCATTTCCGCGATAACCCGCAGGCGCTCCACGACCCGCGCGTTCACGCTGCCTTCAGGGAATTCGCCATTCTCGTCCGGCTCGCCGGCCGGTTCGCCGACCAGCAAACTCAAGGCTTCGTCGGCCTGACGGACCGCGTAGACATGGAACTGCCCAGCACGCACCGCCGCCAGCACCTTCTCGTCGAGCATCAGCGTGGCGACGTTGGCGTGAGGAATGATTGCCCCCTGCTCACCGGTCAACCCACGGGCTTCACACAGACGGAAGAAGCCCTCGATCTTCTCGTTGACGCCACCGACCGCCTGCACTTCGCCGAACTGGTTGATCGACCCGGTGATGGCAAAGCACTGCTTGAGCGGGGTCTTCGACAAGGCCGAGATGAGAGTGCAGGCCTCGCCCAGGGAAGCACTGTCGCCATCGACATAACCATAGGATTGCTCCAGGGCGATGCTCGCCGAAATCGCCAGCGGAAACTCCTGGGCGTAACGGCTGCCCAGATAACCGGTAAGGATCATCACGCCTTTGGAGTGGATCGGCTGGCCGAGGTTGACCTCGCGCTCGATGTCGACGATGCCGCTGCCGCCCGGGTACACCGTGGCGGAAATCCGCGCCGGTATGCCAAAGGCCGAGTCGCCGACTTCCAGCACGGTCAAGCCGTTGCACTTGCCTACCGCCGCGCCAGCGGTATCGATCAGGATGATCCCGGCCAGCATGTCGTCGAGAATTCGCGCCGAAACCCGCCCGGTCCGCGTGGCTTTGGCCTTGAGCGCGCGCTCGATGTGCCCCGCGTCGGTCATTTCATCGCTGGCCAGATGGCGGATGAAGTCCGCCTCGCTGACCAGTTGGAACAAGTCACCGATACGCGCCGACAGGCGCCCCTGGTGCTCGGCCAGACGAGCACTGTAAGTCGCCAGACGTGCCACCGCATCGGCGGTCAGCGGTGCCATGCCTTCTTCGGAAGTACGGGTTTTGAGCAACTGGGCGAACTGCTCCAGGCTCTCGTCGACCATCGGGATGTCTTCGTCGAAGTCCACCAGGACGCGGAACATCTCCTGGAAGTCCGGATCGAGGTCTTGCAGCGTGTAATACAGCTGACGGGCACCGATGATGACGACTTTGACCTGCAACGGAATGTGTTGCGGAGTCAGGGTAACGGTCGCAAAGCGACCCATCTCGCCCAGCGGCGATTCCATTTTCAGCTTGCGCGATTGCAGGGCGCGTTTCAGCGCATCCCACACGAATGGCTCGCTGAGCATCTTGTCCGCTTCAAGGATCAGGAACCCACCATTGGCCCGGTGCAAGGCCCCCGGCCGCAGCTGACGGTAGGTGGTATACAGCGCGCCCTGGTCGGTGCTGTATTCGATACGGCCGAAGAGGTTTTCGTAGGTCGGGTGCGGCTCGAACACCACGGGCGCACCGCCGCTGGCCGAGTGACCGACCACCAGGCTCGGCGCGTATTGTTCTTCCAGCAACTTGCGGGCGACAGCGTCAGTCTTGCTGTCGTCCACCAGTTGCTCGACCACGGTCTTGAGCAAGTACACCTGCATGGCTTGCAGATAACCGCAAACCGCCGCGTTCTCGGCGTACTTCTCCGACAATGGCGACAACAATGGCTGCAAGGCCAGGGTGATGGTTTCTTCGTTCAGATGACGCAATTGGTTGCTCGACTCACGCTTCCATTGCGGCAGGCTCGCGAGCTCCTCGTTCAGGCGCTCCTCCAGGGCCGAAATATCCTCGTGAAAACGCTCGCGCTCGGCTTCCGGCAACTGGGCGAATTCAGCTTCGTCCAGCGCCTTGCCGTCGCTCATCGGAGTGAAGGCGATATTGCTGGCGTCGCGATACAGCGCGACGTCCTTTTCCAGCGCCAGGCGCTCAATGACGTCCAAGGCCTTGTCGTAGCGCTGATTGAAGGCGCGGTCGATGCTGCTTTTCTTCTGCTGGTAGGACGGATGCTCGAAAACCGCCGGAAACGTCGCCAGCAGGTTGTCGATCAAGCCGTTGATGTCACCGATGAAGGCGCCAGCGCTGCCCGACGGCAGTTCCAGTGCGCGCGGCTCGCGAGGCTCATCGAAATTGTTGACGTAGACCCAGTCCGCCGGAGTCTGCAGGCGCTTGCCTTCGGCCTTGAGATAGCGTTTGACGAACGAAAACCGGCCAGTGCCAGGCTCGCCCATGACGAATACGTTGTAACCGGGGCGTGGCATGGCCACACCGAACTGCAAGGCTTCGACCGCACGTTCCTGGCCAAGCACACCGCGAAAGGGCTCCAGATCATTGGTGGTAGAGAAGCTGAACTGTTCAGCGGAAAACGGACGGGTCAGCGCTTCGGGCGCTAGACGCAAGCTGGCAGCAACAGGATCAGGCATCGGGCTTCCTTAACAATCAGGCGGGGCAGATGGCAGCATTCTGGCGCCGCCCATGCCCGACTGGCAAGGAGCGCCGTTGGCCGGAGCAGTATCAATCCGTCAACCCCTTGCGGGCCGGGCTTTCGCCGTCGTTTCCCATGAATGTTTTGCAAAAAATCACGGAACCCGGTGATCGTGCCTAAACTCCAGACTGCGCGGCTGGACTAATGCCCGGCCCACTGGCACCAGACGGGCCAGACCCTTTGCCTATTGGTACGCACATAAAAGAGAACAAAGCTATGAAACGGATTCTTCTCGGTACTCTCTTCACCGCTGTATCCATCAACGCCATGGCTCAGGCGCCAGGCGGCCCGGATTGCGGTTGGGGCAACATGCTGTTCGAAGGTCAGCGTGGCACTCCAGCTCACTTCCTGGCATCCACCACCAACGGCACCTCCGGCAACGCAACCTTCGGCATGACCTCCGGCACCAACGGTTGCGCGACCAATGCATCGCTGACCTATGGCGGCAAATCCTGGTTTGCCATGAATGGCATGATGAACGAGCTGTCCGAAGACATGGCCAAAGGTCAGGGCGAAGCGCTGACCACCTATGCCGTGGTACTGGGCGTGGCGCCGGAAGACCGTGCGCATTTCGCCGCCGTCACTCACGAGCACTTCCAGCAGATCTTCAGCAAGGCTGACGTGACTGCCGAAGACGTGCATACCAATACCCTGGCCGTGCTCAAAGCCGATCCTCGTCTGGCCAAGTACGCAACTCAAGCTTAAGCTCGACCTGCCCCGCTTCTCTTGGGAAGCGGGTTTTGTTTTTTGGACCTGCCCCACTCCGGGTAATGTTGCTGACTACTGTAGGAGCTGGCTTGCCAGCGATGGTCGTTAACGATTACGCGTGTTTACTGGATAAACACAGCGCCTTTGAAACCATCGCTGGCAAGCCAGCTCCTACAGGCGAACGGCATCCACCTCGTTGGGTCTTCATTTTTTCCTGTTTAAGTTGCCATCTATGCTCAAACGCCTTGCCTGGCTGGCGCTGTGTGCCTGCGCCCCGCTGTCCGCCGCGCCTCACATCGACCCACAACGTTTGCAGCAACTGGCCAACGACCCTTTCTGGATATCCCTGGGCCATTACGAAACCGCCAAGCTCGGCGGCTGGCGCAGCTATGTCAGCGACAGGAAATTCTTCCTCGCCGCTGACGGCAATGAACACCCGGACCATGAACTGGTGGCGACGGTACAAGCCTTGTACGCCCCGGCCAGTACCGGTGAAACACACGCTCAATGCGTCTACCCGGCCCGCACCCGCTGGCTGAAAGAGCAGTTCGGCCTGACCGGCCTGCCGACGCCGGACTGCGCCGGGTTCAGGCAATGGTTCAAGGACGTCTCACCGGACAGTGCGGTGATGATCTTCCCGGCAGCCTATCTGAACAGCCCGTCCTCGATGTTTGGCCACACCCTGCTGCGCATCGATCAGGCCGAAGTGAAAAGCGACAAGACGTCGTTGCTCAGTTACGCGATAAACTTCGGCGCCTACATCGAGGGCTCGGACAACAGCATCCTCTATGCCTGGAAAGGCCTGATGGGCGGTTACCCCGGCTTGTTCGCAATGGTGCCCTACCAGGAAAAACTCTCGGAATACCGCAGCCTGGAAAACCGCGACCTGTGGGAATATCGGCTGAACCTGACCCGGCAGGAAACCGCGCGCATGGTCGAGCACGTCTGGGAGCTGAAGCAGATCAAGTTCGACTATTTCTTCTTCGACGAAAACTGCTCATACCGATTACTGGAACTGCTGCAAGTGGCTCGCCCGAGCTTGCGCCTGACCGGGCAATTCCCGCTCACGGCCATCCCGACCGACACCGTCAAAGCCGTGAAGAATGCCGGGCTGGTGGAGTCCATCCAGTATCGTCCGTCCCGGGAGCGCGAGTTGCTCAGCCGCGCCGAGCCGCTGAACCCTGAAGAGCAGCAGTGGGTGTTGAAAGTCAGTGCCGATCAGAACCAATTGCAGGACCCGGCGTTCAAGGCACAACCTCGCGAGCGCCAGGCCCTGATCATCGATGCGGCCTATCGACTGGAGCGTTACCGCGCCAATGGCCAGGAACGCGACCCGGCGCGTGCCCAGCGCAGCTTCGAACTGCTGCGGGCAATCAACCAGAACCCGGCGCCGGAGCTGGACATCGCGCAACCCGGCCTGCCTGAAGACGGTCACGAGTCCCGTACATGGCAGCTCGGCCTCGGCACCCGTGGTGATCAAGCTTTTGGCGAGTACGGCTTGCGCATGGCTTATCACGACCTCAATGACAACAGCGAAAGCTTTCCACTGGGCGCGCAGATCGAAATCCTGCAATTGAAACTGCGCCAGTACGAAGGCAATGACTGGCAAGTGCAACAGCTGGACCTGGCGACCATTCGCTCCCTGACCCCGCGTAACCAATTGCTGCAACCGCTGTCATGGCAAGTCACCGGTGGCCTGGAGCGGGTGCCGGGCAAGCACGATGACCAAACCCTGGTCAGCCACGTCAACGGCGGTGGCGGTGGGACCTGGCAACTGGGCGATGACCTGCTTGGATTTGCCCTGGGCACCGTGCGTATCGAACACAACAATGACTTCGCCGCCTTCATCGCGCCGGCCGCAGGCTTCAACAGTGGTGTGCTGTGGAAAAACCCGGTGGGCAACCTGAGCCTGGAAGCCAAGGGTGATTTCTTCACCAATGGCGAAGTCCGCCGTAGCCTGAGCCTGAATCAGCAATGGGAAATATCCCGCAATCTCGGACTGCGCTTGAGTGCCCGGCGCGAGTTCAGCCATTTGGCGACGTCCGAGAACGATGTGATGCTTGAGCTGAAGTGGTATCACTACTGACCTGATACAGACCACCGCTCCTACAAGGGGCATGCGGTGTTAAGTGGATTTTTCACCGCCCTTGCACACCATCCTGACGAGCCGGCTTCTAGACTTTCCTTATGGGCCGTTGGGGCATGGGAGTCAGGAATGTGGCGAGTGACAGGCCCGGGCCTATCACTCGCCGTAAGTCGCTTTCAGACATCCAGTGAAACCAGATGCCTGCGACCATGATCCAAACCCTACGCCGGGAGAATTCCATGAGCCGTGCCTTCGTCCATGAAGATAACGCCGCCGCGCAAACCGATCAGCCTGTCGAACGGCAGGTCAGCGCGCAGCCCAATTACGTCACGCCGCAAGGCCTCAGCCTGTTGCAGGCTAAGGTCGCCGAACTGCAAGCCCAGCACACCGAACAATCGGCAAAAGGCGACGAGGCCGACAAGCAGCGCCTGGTGGATCTCGAACGTGATTTGCGTTACTTCAAGCAGCGCCTTGGCAGTGCTCAGGTGGTACCCGCCGCGACTTCGACCGAGAAAGTGCAGTTCGGCAGTTGGGTGACCTATGCCGATGAACACAACACCGAACGCCGGGTACAACTGGTGGGCGAAGACCAGGCCGATGCCGCCCACGGCCTGATCAATTGGGGTTCACCGCTGGGCCGGGCGCTGTTCGGCGCACGACTCAACGATGAGGTGCTGTGGCAGCGTCCCGCCGGCGATCAAGTGATTGAAGTGATCCGCATCGAACCGTCTTAAACCACGCCTTGAGCCAACATCGCATCGGCAACTTTGACGAAGCCTGCGATGTTCGCGCCTTTGACGTAGTTGATACGTCCGTTCTCTTCACCGTAGTGCACACAGGCGTGGTGGATCGACTGCATGATCGCGTGCAGCTTGCTGTCCACCTCACCGGCGGTCCACAGCAGACGCATGGCGTTCTGCGACATCTCCAGACCGCTCACCGCCACGCCACCGGCGTTGGATGCCTTGCCGGGGGCGAACAGAATGCCGGCCTCGATGAAGATATCCACAGCCTCCAGCGTGGTCGGCATGTTCGCGCCTTCGGCCACGCATACGCAGCCGTTACGCAGCAGAGTGTGCGCAGCCTCGGCATCGAGTTCGTTCTGCGTGGCGCAAGGCAGCGCGATGTCGCACGGCAGCGTCCATGGGTGCTGGCCTGCGCGAAACTCCAGGCCGAACGCCGCCGCCAATTCGCTGATCCGCCCGCGTTTGACGTTTTTCAGCTCCAGCAACGCCAGCCACTGGTCTTCACTCAGGCCTGCTTCGCAAAACAGCGTGCCTTCGGAATCGGACAGGGAAATCACTTTGCCACCCAGGTCCATCACCTTGCGCGCTGCGTACTGGGCAACGTTGCCGGAACCGGAGATTGCCACGCGCTTGCCTTCAACGCTCTGATCACGGCGCTTGAGCATTTCTTCGGCGAAGTACACGCAACCGAAACCGGTGGCTTCCGGGCGAATCAGGCTGCCGCCGTAGCTTGGGCCTTTGCCTGTCAGCACACTGGTGAACTGGTTGCTCAGGCGCTTGTACTGGCCGAACAGGAAGCCGATTTCCCGCGCACCGACGCCGATGTCCCCGGCCGGCACGTCAACGTCCGCACCGATGTGGCGGTACAACTCGCTCATGAAGGCCTGGCAGAAGCGCATGACCTCGGCATCGCTCTTGCCCTTCGGATCGAAGTCCGAACCGCCCTTGCCACCGCCCATGGGCAAAGAAGTCAGGGAGTTTTTGAAGGTCTGTTCGAAGGCGAGGAATTTCAGCACGCCCATGTTCACCGACGGATGGAAACGCAGACCGCCCTTGTACGGGCCGATGGCGCTGTTCATCTGGATGCGGAACCCGCGATTGACCTGGACCTTGCCCTGATCGTCGACCCACGACACGCGGAACACCACCGCCCGCTCTGGCTCGCAGATGCGCTCCAGAATGCCCGAGGTCAGGTAATGCGGGTTGGCTTCAAGAAACGGCCATAGACTGCGTAGTACTTCTTCCACGGCCTGGTGGAATTCAGGCTGGTCCGGATCGCGTTTTTTCAGGCGGGCAAGGAAGGATTCGACGGATTCGATCATGGAAAAGTCTCGGCAAATTGATTGTCGTTGTAGGAGATTGCGCCGGACTGTAACAAACGATTCGCGCACAAGAACAGCGCAAAATGTCGCACTTATGAAATTAAATGGTGCACAGGATATAAATAAAGCTGTTTTTTTGACGGGTTTTGCACCTGAATGGGGAGACAAAGTCCACGTAATGCACCAACAGTTACACCGCCATCGCTGGCAAGCCAGCTCCCACAGGATCTGTGTCATGTCCTGAATGTGTAATCACCGCGAAAACTGTGGGAGCTGGCTTGCCAGCGATGAATTCCCATCAGTGCCACTGAAAAAACCGATCAAAAAAAAACGGAGCCCGAAGGCTCCGCTCTTTATGCAACCAACCCGAAATCAGGCCAGTTTCTTGTGGCGTACACGATGCGGCTGGGCAGCCGCTTCGCCGAGGCGTTTTCTGCGGTCGGCTTCGTACTCGGTGTAGTTGCCTTCGAAGAACACCGCTTGCGAGTCGTCTTCGTACGCCAGGATGTGCGTCGCGACGCGGTCAAGGAACCACCGGTCGTGGGAGATCACAATGGCGGCGCCCGGGAAGTCCAGCAGGGCTTCTTCCAGGGAACGCAGGGTTTCAACGTCGAGGTCGTTGGACGGTTCGTCGAGCAGCAGGACGTTGCCGCCCTCCTTCAGGGTCAGGGCCAGGTGCAAGCGGCCACGCTCACCACCGGACAGGTCCTTGACGAACTTCTGCTGATCGCCGCCCTTGAAGTTGAAGCGACCGACGTAGGTACGCGACGGAATCTCGTAGTTGCCGATGCGGATCTGGTCGGAACCGTCGGAAATCTGCTGGAACACGGTCTTGCTGCCGTCCAGGTCTTCGCGGCTCTGATCCACACACGCAAGCTGCACGGTTTCACCGACTTCGATGCTGCCCGAATCCGGAGTTTCCTTGCCCATCAGCATGCGGAACAGGGTCGACTTACCGGCACCGTTACCGCCGATCACGCCGACGATGGCGCCTTTAGGCATGGAGAACGACAGGTTGTCGATCAGCACGCGGTCGCCGTAGCCCTTGGTGACGTTCTTGAACTCGATGACCTTGTCGCCCAGGCGCGGACCGGCCGGGATATAGATCTCGTTGGTTTCGCTGCGCTTCTGGAATTCCTGCGATTGCATTTCTTCGAAGCGCTGCAGACGAGCCTTGGATTTCGACTGGCGGGCCTTGGCGCCTTTGCGCACCCACTCCAGTTCTTCCTTCATGGCTTTTTCGTGGGCCGACTGCTGCTTGGATTCGGCAGCCAGACGATCGGACTTGGCTTCCAGCCAACCCGAATAGTTGCCTTCGTACGGAATGCCCGCGCCGCGGTCGAGTTCCAGAATCCAGCCGGCAACGTTGTCCAGGAAGTAACGGTCGTGCGTGATCGCTACCACAGTGCCCGGGAAGTCGTGCAGGAAGTGCTCAAGCCACGCAACGGAGTCGGCGTCCAGGTGGTTGGTCGGTTCGTCGAGCAGCAGCATGTCCGGGGCGGACAGCAGCAGACGGCACAGGGCCACACGACGCTTTTCACCACCGGAAAGGTGTTCGACCCTGGCATCCCAGGCCGGCAGACGCAGTGCATCGGCGGCGACTTCCAGTTGACGCTCCAGGTTGTGGCCGTCGCTGGCTTGCAGGATGGCTTCAAGCTTGGCCTGCTCGGCCGCCAGTTTGTCGAAATCGGCATCCGGGTCGGCGTAGGCCGCGTAGACCTCGTCCAGACGCGCCTGGGCGTCCTTGATCACGCTGACCGCTTCCTCGACCACTTCACGCACGGTCTTGGCCGGGTCCAGGATCGGTTCCTGTGGCAGGTAGCCGATGTTCAGCTCCGGCATCGGACGGGCCTCGCCCTCGAACTCGGTATCGACGCCGGCCATGATTTTCAGCAGCGTGGACTTACCCGAACCATTGAGGCCCAGTACGCCGATCTTGGCGCCGGGGAAGAACGACAGAGAAATGTTTTTCAGGATTTCCCGCTTCGGCGGAACAACTTTGCCCAGCCGATGCATGGTGAATACGTATTGAGCCATGGAGAACCTAGGGTCAGTGACTGATGAATGATTAGGGCACAGGCGATGCCTGGCCAGGCTGTGCGCACGCCCGATTGAGAGCTTTCAATATATGCGCGCTGAAAACGCCTGAGTCTAGGAGCTGGAACGCTCCCGCGTAACCGGCAAAGCTACCTTATTGACCAGTGGCAGTCCAGCCGACGGGCAGGGGCTGGCACTTCGCCACAACTCAAGGCATGCTAGCCGCCCTTCGGGCGTCCGGCTTATAGTGCACGTCGCGCCAGTCCAGCCAAACCGCAGGATTACAGCTTGTCCAATGTCCCCCCGCCTCTGACTTCCAGTGCGCCGGCCACTGCGCCCGGCGCTCCCCTGCGCGGGACTTTGAAGGGCACTTTGGCGACACTCGTATTATTGCTGCTGGCCCTGCTGTTCTGGCAGTTGCTCGACCAGTTGCGGGAAACCCAGAAGGTCCAGCGTCAGTACACCATCGACTACACCGCCGATCTGGCCGCGCAGGTCAGCCTGAACATGGCACTCAACGCGCAGATCGCCCTCAACCTGTTGCCGATCGTCGAACAACCGCAGGACGCCGATGAGCTGCAGGCCCTGCTGCGCAAGCTGCAACAATCGCTGCCCGATCTGCGCAGCCTGGCCTTGCTCAGCCCCTCGGGAAGAGTCATCAGTGACAGCGCTCCCGACAGCGATGACAGCGACTACCTGGGTGAACTGGTAGGCCGCAGCCACGTCCAGGCGCACTACTTCAGCAATGCCACCGACGGTTCCGTGGTTCATCTATTGTTGCATCAGGCCAGCGGCAGCTCCCGAGGCTATTGGGCCTTGCGCCTGACCCCCACCTTCTTTTCATCCTTGACCAAGCAAAGCGAGGCCGTGGACCGTCCGTTGTGGCTGGTGGAAAACCGTATCAATCATCAAATCGTCAGCCGTGACGAAGCGTTGCCCTCGGTCAACCCAGGGACGCTGACCACCGACGACATCGCCAACAGCGTGCTGACGGTTCCGCTGAGCAGCAGCGATTGGCAATTGCGCGGTTTGTTCGACCGTCAGCGCGTGCTGGAGGAACTGCTGCCGGCGTTCATCGGCAAATGCCTGCTGGGCCTGGCGTTTTCCATGCTGCCGTTTCTTGCCTTGCTGAACATGCGCCGACGTCAGCGCCAGTTGAATGAAGGCCGCCGGCGTTATCAGGACATTTTCGAAGGCACCGGCGTGGCTTTATGCGTGCTCGACATGTCGGGGCTCAAGGTCTTTTTCGACAAGGCGCAACTGCAGGGCAGCGAGCAACTGCAAACATGGCTGGCGATCCCGGTGCAACGCCGGCAATTGCTGAAGGAACTACGGATCACCGAGGTCAACCAGGTCGCACTGCAACTGCTTAATGTCGATAGCACCGACAACGCCTGGAAACTGCTGATCGACGGCAATCCGCAGGACGGCACCGCCATCGGCGACCAGGTGCTCGACGCGCTGCTCAACCGGCAACATCAGCTTGAGCTGGAAATCAATCTCCAGGACGCCAGCGGTCGCGACCAGCACCTGTGGCTGGTGCTGTGTCTGCCGCAAACCCCGGACGACTATAACTCGGTGATCCTGAGCATCACCGACATCACCAGCCGCAAGCTCATCGAACTGTCATTGCAGGAGCGCGAAGGATTCTGGTCGGACGTGGTGCGCACGGTGCCGGATCACCTGTATGTGCAGGATGTGATCAGCCAGCGCATGATCTTCAGCAACCACCATCTGGGCCAGACCCTGGGTTACAACCGCACCGAACTGCAGCAGATGGGCGAATACTTCTGGGAAATTCTCCTGCATCCCGAAGACGCCGACTATTACCATCGCTCCCGCCAGGTCCAGCGCCAGGCCGGTTATCGCCAGTTGATGCAGTGCCAGATGCGCTTCCGCCATCGGGACGGCCAGTGGCGACGCTTCGAGATTCGCGAACAGGCACTGGCGCGAGACAAGGACGACCAGGTCACGCGGATCATCGGCGTGGCCAAGGACATCACCGACCAGATCGAAGCCAGCGAATCGCTGCGCGACAGCGAGCAGCGCTACCGGATGCTCGCCGAAAGCATCAGCGACGTGATTTTCTCCACCGACAACCGCCTTAACCTCAACTACGTCAGCCCTTCGGTGCAAGCCGTGCTGGGCTACGACGCCGAGTGGATTTTTCAGAACGGCTGGCAATCGACCATTGCCAACCCGCAACAACTGACCGGTATCTACCTCCTGATGGACCGGGTCAGCAAAGCGCTGGATCAGCCGGACCAACTGGCGCTGTTGCGCAGCCAGGTGCAAACCCAACTGTTCCTGTTCGATTGCCTGCGGGCCGACGGGCGCAAGATCCCGATCGAACTGCGTCTGGTATTGGTCTGGGACGAGCACGGTACGTTCGAAGGCGTGCTCGGCGTCGGCCGCGACATCAGCCAGCAACGCCGGGCCGAAAAAGACTTGCGCATGGCCGCCACGGTATTCGAACACTCGACCTCGGCGATCCTGATCACCGACCCGGCCGGCTACATCGTCCAGGCCAACGAAGCCTTCAGCCGTGTCAGCGGTTATGCCGTGGAGCAGGTCCTCGACCAGTTGCCGAACATGCTGACCGTCGACGAGCAGCAGGAAACCCATCTGCGTTACGTGCTCAAGCAATTGGGCCAGCACAGCACCTGGGAAGGTGAAGTCTGGCTCAAACGCCGCAACGGCGAGCACTACCCGGCCTGGGTCGGGATCACCGCCGTACTCGACGACGAAGGCGACCTGGCCAGTTATGTGTGTTTCTTCAGCGACATCAGCGAGCGCAAGGCCAGCGAGCAGCGGATTCACCGCCTCGCCTACTACGATGCCCTGACCCACCTGCCCAACCGCACACTGTTCCAGGATCGCCTGCACACGGCACTGCAATCGGCCGAACGGCAGAAGTCCTGGGTGGTGCTGATGTTCCTCGATCTCGATCGCTTCAAGCCGATCAACGACTCCCTGGGCCACGCCGCCGGCGACCGCATGCTCAAGGAAATGGCCACGCGCCTGCTCGGTTGCGTCGACGATGACGACACCGTGGCGCGCATGGGCGGTGACGAATTCACCTTGCTCCTGCAACCGCGGGCCAACCGTGAAATCGCCCTGAACCGGGCCATCCATGTGGCCGAACAGATTCTCGCCAGCCTGGTGAAACCGTTTGTGCTCGAAGGCCGCGAGTTCTTCGTCACGGCCAGTATCGGCATCGCCCTGAGCCCGCAGGACGGCAACGAACTCAGCCAGTTGATGAAGAACGCCGATACCGCGATGTACCACGCCAAGGAGCGTGGCAAGAACAACTTCCAGTTCTATCAGGCGGACATGAACGCCAGTGCGCTGGAGCGTCTGGAGCTGGAAAGCGACCTGCGCCACGCCCTGGAACAGAACGAATTCGTGCTGTATTACCAACCGCAGTTCAGCGGCGACGGCATGCGCCTGACCGGTGCCGAGGCACTGTTGCGCTGGCGCCATCCACGCCGCGGGCTGGTGCCGCCGGGGGATTTCATTCCAGTGCTCGAAGAGCTCGGGCTGGTGGTGGATGTCGGCGACTGGGTGATCAGCGAAGCCTGCCGCCAACTCAAGGCCTGGCATCAGGCCAGGGTACGGGTGCCGAAGGTGTCGGTGAACATCTCGGCGCGGCAGTTCTCCGACGGCCAGCTCGGCACGCGAATCGCCACCATCCTCAAGGAAACCGGCCTGCCACCGGCGTGCCTGGAACTGGAACTGACCGAAAGTATCCTGATGCGCGAAGTCAGCGAGGCGATGCAGATCCTCGATGGCCTGAAAAACCTCGGCCTGAGCATTGCGGTCGACGATTTCGGTACCGGTTACTCATCGCTCAACTACCTCAAGCAGTTCCCGATCGACGTACTGAAGATCGACCGCACCTTCGTCGACGGCCTGCCATCGGGTGAGCAGGATGCGCAGATCGCCCGGGCGATCATTGCCATGGCCCACAGCCTCAACCTGGCGGTGATCGCCGAAGGTGTGGAAACCCACGAGCAGCTTGATTTCCTGAGGGAGCACGGTTGCGACGAGGTGCAGGGCTACTTGTTCGGCCGCCCGATGCCGGCAGGCCGGTTCGAAGGGCAATTCAGCAATGATGCGCTGTTCATGTTTGACTGAAGTTTTACAGTGAGGCTGCAGGCCTCATCACCGGCAAGCCAGCTCCCACAGGATCCTGCTGTGGATCAATATTCATTGATTGAAACACGGACATTGCAGGAGCTGGCTTGCCAGCGATGGGGCCCGCACAGACGCCGCATATCAGTCATGAAGCCCACTTGTCTGCGACATGATGCCGTTTCATATGCCATCTAAAACCCATTGGGTTAGAATGCCCCCCTTTTCCGCCCCCGATCCTTGAGGACCGCCATGTTCAGCCGTGATTTGACTATTGCCAAGTACGACGCCGATCTCTTTGCCGCCATGGAGCAAGAAGCTCAGCGCCAGGAAGAGCACATTGAGCTGATCGCTTCGGAAAACTACACCAGCCCTGCGGTGATGGAAGCTCAAGGCTCGGTCTTGACCAACAAGTACGCCGAAGGCTACCCGGGCAAGCGCTACTACGGTGGTTGCGAGTACGTAGACGTCGTCGAGCAGCTGGCTATCGACCGCGCCAAAGAGCTGTTCGGTGCCGACTACGCCAACGTTCAGCCGCACGCTGGCTCGCAGGCCAACAGCGCCGTTTACCTGGCCCTGCTGTCGGCGGGTGACACCATCCTGGGCATGAGCCTGGCCCACGGCGGTCACCTGACCCACGGTGCCAGCGTTTCGTCTTCCGGCAAGCTGTACAACGCCATCCAGTACGGCATCGACGCCAACGGCCTGATCGACTATGACGAAGTCGAGCGCCTGGCCGTTGAGCACAAGCCGAAAATGATCGTGGCTGGTTTCTCTGCCTACTCGCAGATCCTCGACTTCCCGCGTTTCCGCGCAATCGCCGACAAAGTAGGTGCCTACCTGTTCGTCGACATGGCTCACGTGGCCGGTCTGGTCGCCGCAGGCGTCTACCCGAACCCGGTTCCATTCGCTGACGTCGTGACCACCACCACCCACAAGACCCTGCGCGGTCCACGTGGCGGCCTGATCCTGGCTCGCGCCAACGCCGACATCGAGAAGAAGCTGAATTCCGCGGTGTTCCCGGGCGCCCAGGGCGGCCCGCTGGAGCACGTGATCGCGGCCAAGGCGATCTGCTTCAAGGAAGCGCTGCAGCCTGAGTTCAAGGCTTACCAGCAACAAGTGGTGAAAAACGCCCAGGCCATGGCCAGCGTATTCATCGAGCGCGGTTTCGACGTGGTTTCCGGCGGTACTGAAAACCACTTGTTCCTGCTGTCGCTGATCAAGCAGGAAATCTCCGGTAAAGACGCCGATGCCGCTCTGGGCAAAGCGTTCATCACCGTGAACAAGAACTCCGTGCCAAACGACCCACGCTCCCCGTTCGTCACCTCCGGCCTGCGTTTCGGCACTCCGGCTGTGACCACTCGCGGCTTCAAGGAAGCCGAGTGCAAGGAACTGGCCGGCTGGATCTGCGACATCCTGGCTGACCTGAACAACGAAGCGGTGATCGATGCCGTTCGTGAGAAGGTCAAGGCTATCTGCAAGAAGCTGCCGGTATACGGCGCTTAATCAGCCCCGCTAAACCGCAGTCATAAGAAACCGGCCAGAGATGGCCGGTTTTTTTTCGTCCGCGCTTTAAACGTCAGCACTCTGTAGGAGCCGGCTTGCCGGCGAAAACGGTCTTGGATATTAGCACCGGCTATTGGGACGCCTTCGCTGGCAAGCCAGCTCCTACAGAACCAACACAACTGGTAAGACCGGTCATGCCAATTTTCTAATTTTTGCTTGCGAACATCTAAAAATAGCGCCTAGACTGCACCTGCACTGGACATACCGGTAAGACCACAATAATTAAGTCCTGAAGTCGATGCGCCTTGCGCACGGCAGCCAGGACACCGACCAGGATTCCTCCCATGCTCAGATGGTGCTCGCGTTCAATCTTCCTCCAAGTGGTTCTCGGACTGGTGCTCGGCATCGTCTGCGGACTGACCCTTCCCGAATACTCCGCTCAGCTCAAACCGCTCGGTGACGGTTTTATCAAGCTGATCAAAATGCTCATCGGCCTGATCGTGTTCTGCGTGGTGGTCAGCGGCATCAGCGGTGCCGGCGACCTGAAAAAGGTCGGGCGCATCGGCCTCAAATCGGTGATCTACTTTGAAGTGCTGACCACCATCGCCCTGGTGATCGGCCTGCTGTTCGCCTTCAGCACCGGTATCGGCAGCGGCGCGAATATTCACCTGGAACAGCTTTCCGCTGCCGACATGGGCGACATTGCCCAGCGCGGCCAGCACATGCACACCACCACACAGTTCCTGATGGACCTGATTCCGACTTCGGTGATCGGTGCCTTTGCCGATAACAATATCCTGCAGGTCCTGCTGTTTTCAGTGTTGTTCGGCAGTGCACTGAATCTGGTGGGCGAGGCGGCATCGGGTATTTCGCGGCTGATCAATGAACTCAGCCACGTGATCTTCCGCATCATGGGCATGATCGTGCGACTGGCACCAATCGGTGTATTCGGCGCGATCGCCTTCACCACCAGCAAATATGGCCTGGACTCGCTGCAACACCTGGGCAGCCTGGTCGGTTTGTTCTACCTGACCTGTGTGGCCTTCGTTGCCCTGATTCTCGGCCTGGTGATGCGCCTCTCTGGCTTGAGGATGTGGCCATTGCTCAAATACCTGCGCGAGGAACTGCTCATCGTCATGGGCACCGCTTCGTCCGATGCCGTGCTGCCGCAAATCATGCGCAAGCTCGAGCATCTAGGCATCGGCAGTTCGACAGTCGGCCTGGTGATTCCAACGGGTTACTCGTTCAACCTCGACGGCTTCTCGATCTACCTGACCCTGGCCATCGTGTTCATCGCCAACGCCACCGGCACGCCACTGGCGATGACCGACCTGCTGACGATTCTGTTGGTATCGTTGATCACCTCCAAGGGTGCCCACGGTATTCCGGGCTCAGCGCTGGTGATTCTGGCGGCCACCCTGACCGCCATTCCGGCAATTCCGGTGGTGGGTCTGGTGCTGGTGCTGGCCGTGGACTGGTTCATGGGCATCGGCCGGGCACTGACCAACCTGATCGGAAACTGCGTGGCGACTGTCGCTATCGCACGGTGGGAAAAGGACATCGATGTACAGCGGGCGAACAAGGTACTTTCCGGTCAGACGGGTTATACCTTCCAGCCGCGAAAACCGGTTGCTCAAGCGGCAGCCAAAGAATTCTGAATGACCGCCGTGCCTGCCGCCCCGCAGGCACGGCTCACGGAGCGAACAAGTGATTACCTCATCAACCGTCGTCAACTCAGTGGTAGAAAAACTTCGGGCCGCTTTGGCCAGGGGGCAGTGGCGCTCCGGCGACATGCTGCCGGGCCAGCGTGAACTGGCCGAACAACTGGGCATCAGCCGCCCGAGCCTGCGCGAAGCGGTGATCGTACTGGAAACCCTCGGCCTCGTGCGTTCAATGCCGGGCAAAGGCGTTGTAGTGCTCGACGCGCAACTCAGCGACAACGCAAGCCACGACAACGCCGTGGCCGGCGCCAGCCTCGAAGATGTGCTGCAACTGCGCTACACCCTCGAACCGTTCATCGTCGGCCTCGTGGCGCAGTCCATCAGCAGCAAGGAAGTCGGGCAACTGCGCCTGACCCTGATGGACATGCGCGAAGCCCTGGAAGCTGGCGATAGTGAAGCCGGCGTCAGCGCTTACATCGCCTTCCACGAGGAATTGTTCACCTTGACCTCGAACCCGATCTTCCAGAGCGTGGTCCAGCAAACCAGCAATGCCCTCAAGCAAAGCGCCGAAGTGTTGCGCAACTCCCCGGAACATCTGGCTGAACGCCTTGAAGAAAACGAAGCCGTGGTGCGCGCGATCCGCAGCAAGAACAGCGCCCAGGCCAGTGCCGAGATGCGTCGGCACATTTTGCGCGAAGGCCAGCGCATGGGCATCGAACTGAACATCCCGGAAGACAACCTCGGCAGTTGAAACCTCTTCGAACTGGAGATTGGCCATGATCGGCTTCGCCTCGCCACAAACACTCGTTACCCTGCCCATCCGCCCTTCGGTGGATGATCTGTATTCGCGGATCCTCGATGCCATTTTCGAACAGCGCATCCATTCGGCCAGCCGCTTTACGGAAGAAAGCCTGGCGCAGATGTTCGGTGCTCGACGCAGCGACGTGCGTGATGTGCTGACGCGACTGTCCCATCAGCAAATCATCCTCCTTCGAGTCAACCATCGTCCCCGCGTCGCCGAACTGGATGCCGAGCAGACCCGGCAGACCCTGCATGCCCGGCGGCTGGCCGAGATCATGCTGGTGCGGCTGGCGTGTCAGCGACCCTGCGCGCAAGGCCTGAAACGCCTGCGTGCCCTGATCGAAAGAGAGCGCCAATGCAAGGAGCGTGGTCCATCGATTCGGTTATCGGGGGAGTTTCACTTGCAACTGGCCGAAATGGCGGGAAATGCACCGCTGGCGCATTTTCTTGGCAACCTGGTGCCGCTGACTTCGCTGGCGATTGCGCAGTGTGAGGAGCAGACGCACAGTTGTTGCGCGTGGCAGGAGCATTTGGCGATTGTTGATGCTGTTGAACGTGGAAATGCTGCGACGGCGGCCATGCTGATAGACCGGCATCTGGATCATCTGGAGCAGACACTGCTCAATACACCCCGTGAACATTGTGTTGCCGGCTAGATCGCATCGCGGGCAAGCCCGCTCCCACAGTGTTCGAGGGTAAGCACAGACTTTGTGTTCAACCAGAAACCTGTGGGAGCCGGGCTTGCCCGCGATGGCGTCCTCACAGACGCCATAAAGCTTCAGACCGCCGCCACCCGTGCAAACCCCTCACGAATTTTCTCTTCCGGTAGCTCGTCGGCAATGAACACGATCACGCTTTCGCGGGTTTCATCGTCGGCCCATTCGGTATCCCAGTCGAATCCGTAAAGCTTCAAGACGCCCTGAAACACCATGCGCCGCGGTTCGCCGAGGATGTTCAACACGCCTTTGTAGCGCAGCAACTGCTTGCCATGCTCCTCCAGCAGCTCGTTCATGAACTCGCTGAGCTTATCGATATCCAGCGGCTTTTCAGTGCGCAGCACCAGGCTGGAAATGCGGTCGATTGACGGCGCCTGGCTGACCGGTCGCAAGCTCACACCTCCGCCAAGGTCGGCGTTGAGATTGAAACCGCGCACGTCGAGCAATTCCGCCAGGTCGATCTTGCCGTGGTCGACCACGCGGATCGGGGCGCGACGGTTGATGCGGGTCAGGCGCTCGCTCAACGTGATGAAGGTCGGCTCGTCCACCAGATCGCGCTTGCTCACCAGCAAGCGGTCGGCGAAACCGATCTGTGCCTGGGCGATGGTCTGGGTCAGGTGCAAGTCGGCATGTGCCGCATCGACCAGCGTGATGATGCCGTCGAGGATATAGCGCTCGCGCAATTCTTCGTCGATGAAAAAGGTCTGCGCCACGGGCGCCGGGTCGGCCAGGCCGGTGCACTCGATCACCAGGCGGTCGAAGGCGATGTCGCCCTGGTCCAGACGCTCGAGCAACAGATACAGCGCCTTGGTCAGGTCCGTATGGATGGTGCAGCAGACGCAGCCGTTGGACAGCGTCATCACTTGTACCGGTTCATCGCCCAACAACTGGGTGTCGATGCCGGCGTCGCTGAATTCGTTCTCGATCACGGCAATCTTCAGGCCGTGCTCGGCCTTGAGCAGGTGACGCAACAGGGTGGTCTTGCCAGCGCCGAGGAAGCCGCTGAGGATCGTGACCGGGATGGGTGTGAGCAAAACAAAAATCTCCCCTACGCTTAAAAAACTGTAGGAGCGAGCTGGCTCGCGATGAACGCAAGGTCGACGCGTGTATTCAGAAAGCACGCGTTATCGTTGTCGTCCATCGCGAGCCAGCTCGCTCCTACAAGATCAACAGCACTTCGGCCCACCCTTGCCACCGTAACGGGCTTCCTGACGCTCGCGAAAGAACATCTCATAGCTCATTACCGGTTTGTCCGGGTGCTTGGTCTGCATATGCTCGACGTAGTTGTCGTAGTCGGGCATGCCGACCATCAGGCGCGCAGCCTGACCGAGGTATTTACCCAGGCGACTCAGGTCATTGAACATGCTGCAATCCTCTGGTTACGCATCCGGCAGCGCCTGGAATGGCGATTCTTTATCCGTACGCTCTTTTTTACCCCAGGCGGCAATACCGACCTTGAGTGCATAGAACAGGATGCTGAACACCACGAACAGGAACAGCGCGGTCAGCGTTGCGTTGGTGTAGGCGTTGAAGATCACGTGCTGCATCTGGGTGATGTCCTTGGCCGGGGCGAGGATCTGACCGTTGGCCAGGGCATCGCTGTATTTTTTGGCCAGGGCGAGGAAGCCTATGGCCGGGTTGGCATCGAACAGCTTGATGAAGCCGGCGGTGGTGGTGCAGACCAGCAGCCACACGGCTGGCAGCATGGTGACCCAGACATAGCGTTGGCGCTTCATCTTGATCAGTACCACGGTGCCGAGCATCAGCGCGATACCGGCCAGCATCTGGTTGGAGATACCGAACAGCGGCCACAGGGTGTTGATACCACCCAGCGGGTCGATCACCCCTTGGTACAGCAGCCAGCCCCACATGGCCACGCAACCGGCGGTGGCGATCAGGTTGGCGGTCCAGGATTCGGTGCGACGCAGGGCCGGCACGAACGAGCCGAGCAGGTCCTGGAGCATGAAACGCCCGGCACGGGTACCGGCGTCGACCGCGGTCAGGATGAACAGCGCTTCAAACAGGATCGCGAAGTGATACCAGAACGCCATGGTGTTTTCACCCGGCAGAACACTGTGCAGGATCTGCGCGATCCCCACCGCCAGGGTCGGCGCACCACCGGCACGGGCCAGGATGGTGGTTTCACCGATGTCGTGGGCCACCGCTTGCAACGCTTCCGGCGTGATGGCAAAGCCCCAGTTGCTGACCGCTGTTGCTACCGCCACCACATCACCGCCGACGACCGCGGCCGGGCTGTTCATGGCGAAGTACACGCCCGGTTCGATCACCGAGGCGGCGACCATCGCCATGATGGCCACGAACGACTCCATCAGCATGCCGCCGTAACCGATGTAGCGAGCGTTGGTTTCGTTATCCAACAGCTTCGGCGTGGTGCCGGAAGAGATCAGCGCATGGAAACCCGACACCGCACCACAGGCGATGGTGATGAACAGGAACGGGAACAGACCGCCCTTCCATACCGGACCGGTGCCGTCGATGAACTGGGTCAGGGCCGGCATTTTCAGCTCGGGCATGGTCACCAGGATGCCGATGGCCAGGGCGACGATGGTGCCGATTTTCAGGAAGGTGGAGAGGTAGTCACGCGGCGCCAGGATCAGCCACACCGGCAACACCGCCGCGACAAAACCGTAGCCGATCAGCATCCAGGTGATTTGTACGCCAGTGAAGCTGAACGCCTTGGCCCACACCGGATCAGCGGCAATCTGCCCGCCGAGCCAGATCGAACCGAGCAGCAACAGCACGCCGATCACCGAGATTTCACCGATGCGACCGGGGCGGATGTAGCGCATGTAGATGCCCATGAACATCGCGATCGGGATGGTCGCCATCACCGTGAAAATACCCCAGGGGCTTTCGGCCAGGGCTTTCACGACGATCAGCGCCAGCACCGCGAGGATGATGATCATGATCAGGAAGCAGCCGAACAGCGCGATGGTGCCGGGGATGCGGCCCATTTCTTCACGGACCATGTCGCCCAGGGACCGGCCGTTGCGGCGGGTGGACATGAACAGGACCATGAAGTCCTGCACCGCACCGGCCAGCACCACGCCGGCGATCAGCCACAGCGTGCCGGGCAGGTAGCCCATTTGCGCCGCCAGCACCGGGCCGACCAGCGGACCTGCACCGGCGATGGCGGCGAAGTGGTGACCGAAAAGAATGTGTTTGTTGGTCGGAACGTAGTCCAGACCGTCATTATTGAGCACAGCGGGAGTGGCCCGGCGTGCATCGAGTTGCATGACATTGTTGGCGATGAACAGACTGTAGTAGCGATAGGCGACCAGATAGATGGCCACGGCAGCGACCACAATCCACAAGGCGTTGATGGCCTCGCCTCGGCGCAATGCCACGACACCCAAGGCACACGCACCTACGATTGCCAGCACCAGCCAAGGCAGATGGCGTAGCGGGCTATTATTATTTTTCATTTTATTATTCCAGCCAGAGTGGACAAGAAAGACAGCCACCCCGAGTTTAGCGCTCCTGACGGCAAAGGCCATACCCCGACATTGGTCTAGACACCTGCACGCGCTGGCAGCCGTTGATCAGGCGGGTCTATAGTCAGCGTACATTTCCGAGGATCGCGCCATGAGCGAGCACCCTGCCGAACGTCGCCGCTTCAAACGTATTGCGTTCGATGCCCGAACCGAGCTGAGTCAGGGGGAGTCCACCTGGCCGGTGAAGTTGCTTGATCTGTCGCTCAAGGGGTTACTGATCGAGCGACCCGCCCCGTGGTTGGGCAATCCGCAGCAGGATTTTCTGGTCGACATTCATCTGAGCGAAGAGGCCGACATCACCATGGATGTACAACTGGCCCACGATGACCATGGCCAACTCGGCTTTGTTTGCCTGCACATCAGCCTGGAATCCATCGAACGCCTGCGGCGGTTGATTGAGCTCAATCTCGCTGATCCACGGGAGCTGGAGCGAGAACTCGGTGCGCTGATCGAGATCTAGCCATAAGCTCGCTCCCACAGGTTTGTGTTCCACCTGCAAGTCACTCGAACAATGCGTCGAGCGCCTGCTCCAAGCGGGTAACCGCGATGATCTGCAACCCTGCCGGCGCCTCTTTCGGCGCATTGCCCTTGGGCACAATGGCCCGCTTGAAGCCGTGCTTGGCAGCTTCTTTCAATCGTTCCTGACCGCTAGGCACCGGACGCACCTCACCGGACAGCCCGACTTCACCGAACACCAGCAGATCGTGGGGCAACGGCCGGTTGCGCAAACTGGACATCACCGCCGCCATCAACGCCAGGTCGGACGCCGTTTCCAGCACCTTTACCCCACCAACCACGTTGAGAAACACGTCCTGATCGTGGGTCGGAATGCCACCGTGACGGTGCAGCACCGCCAGCAACATCGCCAGCCGGTTCTGATCCAGCCCCAGCGTGACTCGACGCGGGTTGGCCAGGTGACTGTCGTCCACCAGCGCCTGAACCTCCACCAGCATCGGCCGCGTGCCTTCCCAGGTTGCCATCACCACACTGCCTGGGACTTCTTCCTGGGCACGGGTCAGAAAAATCGCCGACGGATTGGAGACTTCTTTCAGGCCCTTGTCAGTCATGCCGAACACGCCCAGTTCATTGACTGCACCGAAGCGGTTCTTCACCGCCCGCAGCAGACGCAGGCGCCCATCGGACTCACCTTCGAAATACAGCACGGTGTCGACCATGTGTTCCAGCACCCGAGGGCCTGCCAGCGCGCCTTCCTTGGTGACGTGGCCCACCAGGAAAATCGCCGTACCGCTCTGTTTGGCATAACGCACCAGCAACGCCGCGCTTTCACGCACCTGGGATACACCACCCGGTGCCGATTGCAGTTGTTCGGTAAAGATCGTCTGGATCGAGTCGATCACCATCACCCTGGGCTTTTCCTGACGGGCCGTGGCAATGATGGCTTCGATGCAGGTTTCGGTCATGACCCGCAGTTGATCCTGAGGCAACCCCAGGCGCCGTGCACGCATGGCCACTTGCTGCTGAGACTCCTCACCGGTGACGTACAGCGCCGGCATGCTCTTGGCGAGGTTGCACAGGGTTTGCAAGAGAATGGTCGACTTGCCGATGCCGGGGTCGCCACCGATCAGCACCACCGAGCCATCCACCAGACCACCACCCAGAACCCGGTCGAGCTCGCTGGAAGCGGTGGAGAAACGCGGAATTTCTTCGACACTGACTTCGGCCAGGGTCTTGATCTGCGCCTGCTGGCCGGCCCAGCCGGTACGACCGCTGGGGGCAGCTGCCCCGCCGCTTTCCACCATGGTTTCGGTGAGCGTGTTCCAGGCCCCGCACTCTGCGCACTGGCCGGCCCATTTGGGGAAGGTTGAACCGCACTCGGTGCAGCCATACATACGCTTGGCCTTGGCCATCGGAGCTCCCGGAAAAAAACGCGATGATAGCTCAGCCAAGGCGTGCGAGTGCGGTCAGAAATTGCGCAACCCTTTTGATGATTTCAAATAGCACTCATCAAGTGCTGGCATGTTGAGATACACACCCGACAAAGCCTTGTATAAGTTTTTTGCACTATATGGCCAACAAGTCCTAGAGACACGCTCTACTGTGCCATTTTAAAACTTATACAAACATTATTCATTGACATACTTAATGCACAACTCAGAAAACACTCACACAAAACGCAGCACCAACCGAGAGAAACACACACTTGTTACACACAAAAGAACTAACTAAATAGTTCAAGCAACTGCCCGATCAACTTTAACGCCCCGATTCAGGGACGATCTCTAAACCTTGGCTCCCTCATACAAGCGACGCCATTTCGCAAAAAAAACGTCATATACGAACTCCGCAGAAGGCCTGGCCGCCCTTCAGATGAGATCAATCGGAGAGTTTTTCAGCACCGCCCGGGTCGATTGCAGGCAAGCACAAGAGGCGGTTGATGCGAGCAGGATGCGATTTGCTGATTTACACTGCGTTCATCTACCTCATCTGTAACAAGGAAATAACCTATGGGCGTGCTAAACGAGTTCAAGGCCTTCGCGGTCAAAGGCAACGTGGTCGACATGGCCGTCGGCATCATTATCGGTGCGGCCTTCGGCAAGATCGTTACGTCGTTTGTCGGTGACCTGGTCATGCCACCAATCGGGATGCTGATCGGTGGCGTGGACTTCACTGATCTGGCCATAACGCTCAAGGCAGCGGAAGGCGCTACTCCGGCGGTGGTGCTAGCCTATGGCAAATTCATTCAGACCATCATCGACTTCGTCATTGTCGCCTTTGCGATTTTCATGGGCGTCAAGGCCATCAATCGCCTGAAGCGCGAAGAGGCCGTGGCCCCTAGCCTGCCGCCGGTTCCCACCAAGGAAGAAGAGTTGCTGGGAGAAATCCGCGACTTGCTCAAGGCCCAGAACAACCAGCCCTGACTGCATTAGCGAGAAAAACGGCGCCTTAGAGGCGCCGCTTTTCTTACCAGAAGTTTTCCACCGCCACCTGGCCGGGTCGCCGACTGAGACTCAAGTGCATGTCGCGCTGCTTAAGCAGTTTGCGCGTGTCATCGATCATCTGCGGATTGCCGCACAGCATGACCCGTGAGTGTTCAGGCGTCAGTGCAACACCCGCGACGCGCTCCAGCTCACCGTTTTCAATCAGCGTGGTGATCCGCCCGTTCAATGCGCCAGGATGCTGCTCACGAGTGACCGTGGTGATCAATTGCAGTTTGTGTGCGTACTCCGCCAGGTACTCACGTTGCGTCAGCCCTGCGATCAGTTCCTGATAGGCCAGTTCCCGGGCTTCGCGAACACTGTAGACCAGGATGATCCGCTCGAATCTCTCCCAGACTTCGAAGTCCTGGAGTATTGACAGGAACGGCGCCAGACCCGTACCTGTGGATAACAACCACAGATCGCGTCCATCGACAAAACGGTCCAGTGTCAGGTAGCCGAAAGCCTGGCGGTCGACCAGCAATGCATCGTCAACGCCCAGGCGGCTCAGTTCGCTTGTGAACTCACCGCCCGGTACGACAATGGAGAAGAACTCGAGAAACTCGTCAAAGGGCGAGGACACCATGGAGTAGGCACGCCATACCGTGCTGCCGTCGGCCTTGGTGACGCCCAACCGGGCAAACTGCCCCGCCCGAAAACGAAACCCTGCATCCCGGGTGGCGCGCAGGGTAAACAGATTCGGGGTCAACGGATGAACCTCGCGCAAGGTCTGACGCGTAAATTTTTCTTCACTGACGGACATGGAAGGCTCCAATCAAAAGACACCCCAGTGTCCCGCAAAGAAAGCAGCGTAACCACCGACAATTTGTAGTGACATTAATCTGCACCGCTTACTAAATGAGACACACAACCCTGCATATAAAATGACATATGGCATTTTATAACTCATCGATTACCTAAGAACCTGAAATACACTTTTCCAACAGTCAAAAGAGCAATTTTGTTGCACCAGCGCCATAGGAACTGTCCTACACTCGTGTCGTGCTGGATCCTGGATCCAATACTGCACCCAGAAGACACACTTATGGAGATCATTCTATGGAGATCTGGAAAGAGTCACAGCTTAAGCAATTGGTGCATACGCAAGAGATCAATGCTGCCTATCGAATCGCACTCAATTTCGCCACGAACATTGGATATAAATTCTGTGGTTTTTCAGTTACTTCGAACTCAGTCGAAGTCGACGACAGCACAGTGAACCTGAACAATTTTCCCCATGAGTGGAATATTCAATCTGAGAAAAACAACGCCACGCAAACAGATCCAGTAGTGGCGCATTGCAATCATTCACTATTGCCTGTTCTCTGGAGCGAAGAGCTTTTTTCCAAGACACCATGGCTATGGCAGTTGCTGCAGCAACAAGGTTTGCAGCATGGCTGGTCCCAGGCAATCCACGATGAGGAAACCGGTCTGCGCAGCATTCTCAGCATGGCCAGAAGCCACTGCCCGATTTCAGCCTATGAGCTGTACGAGAATCTTGGGTTCTCGGTGTTCATCAGCCGCCATCTGCACGCTCTGGCGATCGCAATGCAACCGAAAAAACCGACTCCCCCTCAGCCCCCACCCTTGTCACGGCGGGAACTTGAAGTATTGAAACTGTCCGCCGATGGCAAGACGGCCTATGAAATTGCCAGGATCCTCAGTTTGAGTGAACGCACAGTCAACTTTCATGTACAAAGGTCTATCGAGAAGCTCGGCGTCAACAACAAGATTGCGGCAGTCATCGCCGCGGCCCGGTCCGGAGCCATCTGAAAGCATCCGACTGGGGAAAACCTGCGGGTAATCCAAGGTAAAAAAACGTACCATTTGCGATCCTTCTTGAGTGTTGACGTGTAGTCCTTCACGACGCAGTACACTCGGACGGCTCCGCCCGCTCCAACGCCTTAGGGCAGCGGGACATCCGTTGATTACCCAGAGCCCCGCCCCATGCCTTTGCTCGAAACACCCTTCGCCAGCCTCGACCTGATCCGCCAACCCGAACAGCAGAACGAACCGCTGCAAGCTTTCGATGCGGCCGATGAATACCTGCTCAATCATCTGGCCGAACAGCAGCCGGCGTCAGACACCCGGGTATTGGTCCTCAATGACAGTTTCGGCGCGTTGGCGGCCAGCCTGGCGGGCAAGGTGCGGGTGGTCAGCAGCGGTGATTCGTTCCTGGCTTTCCAGGGCCTGGAAAAGAACCTGGTGCGCAACGGCCTGGCGTTTGATGCGGTACCGGGCATCCCTGCCAGCGAGCCCCCTGTCGGGCCGTTCGACTGCGTGCTGATTCGTGTGCCGAAAACCCTGGCGCTGCTGGAAGAACAACTGATACGCCTGCAAGGCCAACTGGCACCCGGCGCCCAAGTGGTTGCCGCGGCCATGATCAAACATCTGCCCCGGGCGGCGGGTGACTTGCTGGAGCGTTACATCGGCCCCGTGCAAGCCTCGTTGGCCGTGAAGAAGGCGCGGCTATTGATTGCCACGGCTCAAGACACAACGCCAGCCGTATCGCCTTACCCGACGCGTTACAGACTCGACGAGCCGGCTATCGAACTGCTCAACCACGCCAATGTGTTTTGCCGCGAAGGTCTGGACATCGGCACCCGGGCGTTTTTGCCACACCTGCCGAAAAATCTCGGCACGGCGCGGGTCGCCGATCTCGGTTGCGGCAACGGCGTTCTGGCCATCGCCAGCGCCCTGCAAAACCCCGAGGCCCACTACACCCTGGTGGACGAATCGTTCATGGCCGTGCAATCGGCCCGCGAAAACTGGCGCGCAGTGCTGGGTGAACGGGAAGTGACCGTGCGAGCCGGCGACGGCCTGGCCGGCCAGGAAGCGCAATCGCTTGATGTCGTACTGTGCAATCCACCGTTTCACCAGCAGCAAGTGGTGGGCGACTTCCTGGCCTGGCGGATGTTCCAGCAGGCGCGTGAAGCGTTGGTCGTGGGCGGCGCGCTGTACATCGTCGGTAATCGTCATCTGGGTTACCACAGCAAGCTGGCGCGATTGTTTCGCGGTGTCGAGCAAGTGGCGGCCAATCCGAAGTTCGTGATCCTCAAGGCACGCAAGTAACAGGCAAAAAAAACCCTCCGGGCGGAGGGTTGTGAATCCGTGCTCGAAAGCAACGGGATGGGATGTCTGGTGTTTAGTGCGTCGTCAGGCCGGCCGCGCTCATGAACAGACGCATCAGGCTGGCGACGATGAACAAGGCGCCCACGCTACCGGCCCAGATCAGGGCCAACCAGCCGAGTCGCTGCCACAGCGGTTTTTTTTCGGCTTCTTCAATGTCGTGCAAGGAATCTTTGCCGCTCATTGCTTTGATCCTCCTTCAGTGCGGTGGCGCCGCTCGCGGCACCACTGCCGGGTTCCACGGGGCTAGTGATAGCCGTCTTCATGGGTGACCTTGCCGCGGAACACGTAGTAGCTCCAGAAGGTGTAGCCCAGGATGAACGGGATGATGAACAGCGTACCCACCAGCATGAAGCCCTGGCTTTGCGGCGGCGCGGCGGCATCCCAGATCGAGATCGACGGCGGGATGATGTTCGGCCACAGGCTGATGCCCAACCCGCTGTAACCGAGGAAGATCAGCACCAGTGTCAGCAGGAACGGCGTGTAGTGCGCATTGCGGGCCACGGCGCGGATCAGGCCGTACATCGTCACCAGCACCAGAATCGGCACCGGCATGAACCAGAACAGATTCGGCATGGTGAACCAGCGTGCGGCGATTTCTGCGTGGGCCAACGGGGTCCAGATGCTGACGATGCCGATCACTGCCAGCAGCACGAAAGCCAATGGCCGTGCCAGGTCATGCATCTGTTCCTGCAACTTGCCTTCGGTCTTCATGATCAGCCAGGTGCAACCGAGCAACGCATAGGCCACCACCAGCGCCGCACCACAGAACATCGTGAACGGTGTCAGCCAGTCCAGTGAACCACCGGCGAACTGCCGATTGGCCACCGGCAGCCCATCGATGAACGCGCCGAGCGCAACGCCCTGGAAGAACGTCGCAGTGATCGAGCCACCGATGAACGCCTTGTCCCACAGGTGGCGTTTGTCGTCCCTGGCCTTGAAGCGGAACTCGAAGGCGACACCGCGGAAGATCAACCCGATCAACATCAAAATCAGCGGCAGATACAACGCCGAGAGCACCACCGAATAGGCCAGCGGAAACGCGCCGAACAACGCCGCGCCACCCAACACCAGCCAGGTCTCGTTGCCGTCCCAGACCGGGGCGACGGTGTTCATCATCACATCGCGATCGGTCTTGCCCGGAATGAACGGGAAGAGAATGCCGATGCCCAGGTCGAAACCGTCCATGACCACATACATCATGATGCCGAAGATGATGATCACGGCCCAGATCAGCGGAAGATCAATACCCATGATTCAAATCTCCTTGGTCAGGCTGTGGTCGGCATCGGCGTGATCGTCGTCGGCTGCGGACAGCGGACGGGCCGGTGTGCGTTTCTGGCCGGGACCGCCGTCGTTGGTTTCCTTGCCTTCGTCGATCTTCGGCCCCTTGCGCACCAGGCGCATCATGTAGCCAAGACCGGCACCAAACAGCGCGAAATAAACCACGACAAACAGGATCAGGGTGATGCTCATCTGCATGAAACTATGGTTGGACGAAGCATCCGCCGTACGCATCAGGCCATAGACCACCCACGGCTGACGGCCGATTTCCGTGGTGAACCAGCCGGCGAGGATCGCGATCAGACCCGACGGCCCCATCCACAACGCCAGGTACAGGAACGGCCGCGAGGTGTAGAGGGTGTCACGCTTGCGCAGCCACAGGCTCCACAACCCGGTGAAGATCATCAGCATGCCCAGGCCCACCATGATCCGGAACGACCAGAACACAATGGTCGAGTTTGGCCGGTCTTCAGGCGGGAACTCCTTGAGCGCCGGCACCTGTTTATCCAGGGAGTGCGTGAGGATCAGGCTGCCAAGATACGGAATCTCGACGGCGAACTTGGTTTTCTCCTCCTTCATGTCCGGCCAGCCGAACAGGATGAGCGGCGTCGCCTCGTTGCCGACGTTTTCCCAGTGGCCTTCGATCGCGGCGATTTTCGCCGGCTGATGCTCTAGCGTGTTGAGGCCGTGGAAGTCACCGATGACCGCCTGGATCGGCGCCACGATCAACGCCATCCACATCGCCATTGAGAGCATTTTGCGGATCGCCGGGTTGTCCTTGCCGCGCAGCAGATGCCAGGCCGCGGAGGCACCGACGAAGAAAGCCGTGGCAACGAACGCCGCCGTGGCCATGTGCATCAGGCGATACGGGAACGAGGGGTTGAAGATAACTGCCAGCCAGTCGGTGGGTATGACTTGACCATTGGCGATCTCGAAGCCCTGCGGGGTCTGCATCCAGCTGTTGGAGGCGAGAATCCAGAAGGTCGAGATCAGCGTACCGATAGCGACCATCACGGTGGCGAAGAAGTGCAGGCCACGCCCGACCTTGTTCCAGCCAAACAGCATGACACCGAGGAACCCGGCCTCGAGGAAGAATGCCGTGAGCACTTCATAGGTCAGCAACGGCCCGGTCACCGAACCGGCGAAGTCCGAGAAGCGGCTCCAGTTGGTGCCGAACTGATAAGCCATTACCAGACCGGAAACCACCCCCATGCCGAAGTTGACGGCAAAGATCTTCGACCAGAAATGGTAGAGATCACGGTAGGTGTCGTTATGGGTTTTCAGCCAGAGGCCTTCGAGTACCGCCAGGTAACTCGCCAGGCCGATAGTGATGGCCGGAAACAGGATGTGGAACGAGATGGTGAACGCGAACTGGATTCGGGCGAGATCAAGTGCCTCTAAACCGAACATAAGTCTTCCTCTGTCAGGTAGTACGGCTGCTGGCTGGAAGCCTGCACCCACGGCCCCCACGGATATGGAGTGTGGCGAATCCCTTTTTGTTCTTTTTTGCACGCATCACAACGCAGGGAGTCTGGCCTTGCGGCCGCCGGATCAATTCCTTTTGCGGGTTTTGATCTGGATCAATCAACGTTGAAAGAGTAGTCCCATTTCAGGGGATGAACCGCGTGGTCTTTTGCCGCGTGACAAGTTGCCTCATGGCTTCTGTTATCTGCTGCAACACATTCCCTATGGGAGCTCCGCAGAAATCGATGTCTGGCTAACTAAATTTATTGTCATGGCAACTTCCTGTTACAGGTTGATGCTAATCTCGCCGTTCCCCTCTCCCCAGATTTTCCCGCAGATGCCCAGCCAAGAGCCCTTGCTGTTACGTCACCATCGCCCTTTTCTCGCGTTCTGGCTGGCCCGGGTATTTACCGCCAGCGGCTTCCAGATGCTCACCGTGGCCATCGGCTGGAACCTGTATCAATTGACCGGCAACGTGCTCGATCTGGGTCTGGTCGGCCTGGTCGAGTTCGCCCCGCGCGTGCTGTTCATGCTGCACACAGGGCACGTCGCCGACCGCTATGACCGGCGCAAGGTTGCGGCGATCTGCCAGTCCTTGCAGGCACTGATCGCCCTGTCGTTGGCCATCGGCAGCGCGACCGACCATGTCACCCGGGAAATGATCTTCATCCTGGCCTTCCTGCTCGGTGCCGCTCGCTCCTTTGAAATGCCGACCACTCAGGCCCTGCTGCCGAGCATCGTGCCCAGCGCATTGTTTCCCCGTGCGGTGGCCGCCGCGCAATCGGCCCAGCAATCGGCAACCATCGTCGCTCCGGCCCTCGGTGGCCTGCTCTACGCCTTCGGCAGCGTCTGGGTGTATGGCCCGACGGTGCTTTTGTATGTCATCGCCTGTTCGCTGATGCTCAACCTGCCAGCCCGGCAAACCCCGCTGAACAAGGGCAAGGCCACGCTGGATTCACTGCTGGCGGGCATTCGCTTCATCCGCAGCCGTCCGGACATTCTTGGGGCGATCTCCCTCGATCTGTTCGCGGTGCTATTGGGCGGTGCGACGGCGTTGTTGCCGGTGTTCGCCAAGGACATCCTGCTGACCGGCCCGTGGGGCCTGGGTCTGTTGCGCTCGGCACCGGCAGTGGGTGCGCTGCTGATGTCGCTGCTCCTGGCGCGGTTTGCCGTGGAGCGCAATGTCGGGCGGGTGATGTTCACCGCCGTGGGCATCTTCGGCGTGGCAACCATCGCCTTCGGCCTGTCGACCTCGTTCTGGTTTTCCCTGGCGGTGCTGGTGGTGCTGGGCGCGGCAGACATGATCAGCATGGTGATCCGCGCCTCGTTCGTTCAACTGGAAACCCCGGACGAAATGCGTGGCCGGGTCAGCGCCGTGAACGGTCTGTTCATCGGTGCCTCGAACCAGTTGGGCGAATTCGAATCGGGCCTGACCGCCCACTGGTTCGGTACCGTGCCAGCGGTGGTCATGGGCGGGATCGGCACGCTGGTGGTGACCGGGGTGTGGGTCAAACTGTTCCCGACCCTGGCCAGCCGCGATCGCATGCACGTGGCTAAAGATGAAGAGAAGGAAGAAGCGAAAGTCCAGGCAGGCTAAACCAACAACTCCCCCGCCACCGCCGCACGTGTGGCTTTTCCGCAGAGTTGTTCCACCAGCGCCAGGGAAAATGCCAATGCGGCAGCCGAGCCCTGGGCGGTGATGCAGTTGCCATCGACCACTACCGGTTGATCGACGAAGTTACAGCCCAACAGTTGATGGCTGGCCGATGGCAGACAGGTCATGCGCCGTTGACGCAAAACGCCAAAGGCTTGCAGCGCCACGGCGGGCGCTTCGGCGATGCCGGCGAACAGGCGACCGGCTGCCGCCTGATCCTTGATCAATTGTTGCAGGGGTTGGTGTGCTGCCAGGTGCTGCGAACCCACCGCACCACCCGGCAAGACGATCAGGTCGAAGGGTTGCGCCAGCAAGTCCACCAGCATCGCATCGGACGTCAGGCGTGTACCCCGGGCGCAGGTGAGCATGCGCCGCCCTTCGATACTGGCCACCACCACTTCTATTTTGGCGCGGCGCAGTACGTCGATCAGGGTCACGGTTTGCAGGTCGTCGGTGCCCTCGGCGAGGGCAATCAAGGCTCTAAAGGTCATCGGGTACTGTCCACGGAATGATCTTTTAAGCGTAGTCAGCTTTCCTGAGCCTTGTTCGATACGTGAGGTTGGTTACTGGATATAAAGCTGCGTCGACATGGTATTGCCGGGCGCGTTGATCGAAGTATTGCTGAAGGTCAGTGTGCCTTCCTGTTTGCCCGCCAGATCGAGCGCATACAAATAGCCGACGGTTTTTTCCCCGGGAGTGCAGCTGGTCAGGTTGCCGTTCTTGAACGCACAAACTGGTGTGCGGGTGCCATTCACTTCGAAACCGTCCAGGGCGACATGGGCCTCACGCCCATAACCCACTTCCAGCACGTACACCATAATGTTCGGGCCAATGTGATCGCAGCGAGTCCGGGCTTGCCCTTCGTCGATGTCCTCGACACCACAGGACGGCGACGCGACCTTGAGCACTTTCAATTGCGTCAATGGCGCAGCCGAGGCCGCAACGGCCGTTTGCGCCCCGACAAACAACGCCATGCATACTCCGAAGGCGGCAACCAGACGCTTTTTCATGCAGGACCCATCCACCCCAAAAAAACAGCGCGCAGTATGGCGCACTTGGCTTTGTCGCAAAACATCGACGACGATCACCGCCATAAGCAGCCATATTCCCAAGCTACTGGTATGATGCGCGGCTTTTTCCGGCCCACAGTAATTTCCAGGCGCGTTCTGCTGCCTGTGCTTTGCTGTTGAGGTCGATACATTCACGGCGCCCGGCGCGCCACGGGGAGCAGACATGCTGGAAAGGCTGTTTCAACTCAAGGCACACAACACCAACGTGCGGACCGAGATTCTGGCGGGCGTCACGACCTTTTTGGCCATGGCCTACATTCTGTTCGTCAACCCGAGCATCCTCGGCGAGACTGGCATGGACAAGGGCGCGGTGTTTGTCGCCACCTGCCTGGCAGCTGCCATCGGCTCGACGACCATGGGCCTGATCGCCAACTACCCGATCGCCCTCGCACCGGGCATGGGCCTGAACGCCTTCTTTACCTACACCGTGGTCCTGCACATGGGCCATACCTGGCAAGTGGCACTGGGCGCGGTATTCATCTCGGCGGTGTGTTTCTTCCTGCTGTCGATCTTCCGCATCCGTGAATGGATCATCAACAGCATCCCGCTGCCGCTGCGCTCGGCGATTGCGGCCGGTATCGGCCTGTTCCTGGCGCTGATCGCCCTGCACAACGCCGGTATTGTGGTCAGCAACCCGGCAACCATGGTCGGCCTCGGAGACCTGAAACAACCGGCGCCAATCCTCGCCACCCTCGGTTTTGCCCTGATCGTCGCGCTTGAAGCCCTTGCCGTGCGCGGTGCAGTGCTGATCGGCATTCTGGTGGTGACCATCGTTTCGATCGTGATGGGCTTCACCCCGTTCGGCGGCGTGATGTCGATGCCGCCATCGCTGGCCCCGACCTTCCTGCAACTGGACATCAAGGGCGCTCTGGACATCGGCCTGGTCAGCGTGATTTTTGCGTTCCTGTTCGTCGACCTGTTCGATAACTCCGGTACTTTGATCGGTGTGGCCAAGCGTGCCGGCCTGATGGGCAAGGACGGCCACATGCCGAAAATGGGCCGCGCCCTGATCGCCGACAGCACCGCGGCCATGGCTGGTTCGCTGCTGGGTACCTCGACCACCACCAGCTACATCGAATCCGCCGCTGGCGTGAGTGCCGGTGGCCGCACTGGCCTGACCGCCATCGTCGTCGCGATCCTGTTCCTGCTGGCACTGTTCTTCTCGCCACTGGCCGCCAGCGTTCCAGCCTTCGCCACCGCACCGGCCCTGCTGTTCGTCGCCGTGCTGATGACATCCGGCCTGGCCGAAATAGACTGGGACGACATCACGGTTGCCGCGCCCGTGGTGATCACCGCGCTGGCAATGCCATTCACTTATTCCATCGCCAATGGCATCGCCTTCGGTTTCATTTCCTGGACCGCCATCAAGCTGATGTCCGGTCGTGGCCGTGAACTGAACCCGGCGCTGGTGATCCTGTCGATTCTGTTCGTGATCAAGCTGGGTTGGTTCAACGCATGACTTTTGATTCCCAGGCCTATGCCGTTCAGCTCGAAGAAAAGGTCACGCGTTTGCGTGACCTGCTGGCCCCGTTCGATGCACCGGAGCCAGCCGTTTTCGATTCGCCGCTGAAAAACTTCCGCCTGCGCGCCGAGTTCCGCCTGTGGCGTGAGGCCGGCGAGCGTCATTACGCGATGTTTTCCCAGGAAGACAAACGCACGCCCATCCTGATCGAAGAGTTCCCGATTGCCAGCCTGCGCATCAACCAGTTGATGCCGCAACTCAAGGCTGCATGGCAAGCCAGCGCGGCCCTGAGCCACAAGCTGTTCCAGGTGGAGTTCCTGACCACGCTGGCCGGCGACGCGATGATCACCCTGTGCTATCACCGCCCGCTGGACGAGCACTGGCATGCGGCGGCGTCGAAACTGGCCGCGGACCTGAACGTCAGCATCATCGGCCGCTCCAAGGGCAAGCGCGAAGTCATCGGTCACGATTACGTGGTCGAGAAGCTGGAAGTCGGCGGCCGCACCTTCAGCTTCCGTCAGCCAGAGGGCGCTTTCACCCAGCCCAACGGTACGGTGAACCAGAAGATGCTCAACTGGGCCTACGATGCGCTCGGGGATCGCTCCGATGATTTGCTGGAGCTGTATTGCGGCAACGGCAACTTCACCCTGCCGCTCGCCACCCGCGTGCGCAAAGTGCTGGCCACCGAAATCAGCAAGACCTCGGTCAACGCGGCGCTGAGCAATCTCAGCGAAAACTCGGTGAATAACGTCACCCTGGTGCGTTTGTCCGCCGAAGAACTGACCGAAGCCCTGAACGAAGTGCGCCCGTTTCGCCGCCTGCACGGCATCGACCTCAAGAGCTACGAGTTCGGCAGCGTGTTCGTCGACCCGCCCCGCGCCGGCATGGACCCGGACACCTGCGAGCTGACCCGGCGCTTCGACAACATCCTGTACATCTCCTGCAACCCGCAGACCCTGGCAGCCAACATCGCCCAACTGCACGACACCCACCGCATCACCCGATGCGCAATGTTCGACCAGTTCCCGTGGACCCATCACATGGAATCCGGGGTGATGCTGACCCGGCGTTGATGGCAAGCGCACCCACAAATAAGCCGTCCTCGTGACGGTTTTTTTGTATTCGTGCGCGCAAGACTGATAAATACTGGGTCGGTTACTTCATCTGATCCCCGGTGTAATCAATCATGCAGCGACAATTCGACGATCTTCAGTTGGGCAGCATTGAACTGTTTTGCCTGGCCGCCGAGGCCGGCAGCTTTACGGCCGCGGCGCTGGTGGCAGGTGTCACGCCCGCTGCCGTGAGCCGTTCGGTGTCGCGCATGGAAGAACGCCTGGGCGTGCGCCTGTTCGCGCGCACCACGCGCAGTGTGAAGCTGACCGACAGCGGTCGCCGCTATTACGAGGAGTGCCGCCAGGCCCTGGCACAGCTGGTCGAGGCCCAGCGAGAGGTGATGGGCCAGCAACAAGTGCCGTCCGGTACTTTGCGCATCAGTATTCCGACCACCTATGCGCATCATCGAATCCTGCCGCTGTTGCCCGAATTTCGGGCACGTTACCCGGCGGTGAAGGTCGAGTCGCACATCAGCAATCGCAACATCGATTTCGTCGGCGAAGGCTACGACATGGCGATTCGTGTGCGAGCCATCCCGGATTCCGGCCTGATCGCCCGACAGCTGGAAGATGCCGCCCTGGTGATGATCGCCAGCCCTGATTACCTGAAACGGGCCGGCACTCCGCAAACCCTCGACGACCTCGAAAACCACGAATGCATTCAGTACGAATTGCCCAGCAGCGGCCGACGCATTGCCTGGCTGTTCAACGATGAAGGCGTGCCCCGGGAGATTCTGGCCGAAGGCAACCTCAGTTGCTCCGACGATGTACTGGGCGGCGTGACCCTGGCCAAACATGGGGCGGGGTTGTTTCAGACCTATCGTTTTATCGTTGAAAAGGAACTGGCCGACGGCTCGCTGGTGGAGGTGCTCAAGCCGTATGGCGGACGCTCGCGGCCATTCACCCTGCTTTACCCGCAAAGCCGTCATGTTCCGCTGCGCTTGCGGGCGTTCATTGATTTTCTGGTGGAGCATTTGCCGCGCTGAACAGCGAAAGTGTCCGATCATCGCCCACAAACCGTCAGCGTGCTTTCTCTGCAATTGACCTAATTAACTAGTTAGTACAATTTATCTCCACAGGCCGAGAACCTCGGTCGATTCCAACAATAATAAGTGGAGAGATTCCGATGTCCCCTATCGTTCTGGTGCTCAACGGCCCGAACCTGAACCTGCTCGGCACCCGTGAACCGGCGACTTACGGCCACGAAACCCTGGCAGACATTTCGGCCCTGTGCGGGCGCGCCGCCGAAGAGTTCGGCCTGGCAGTGGAGTTTCGCCAGACCAACCATGAAGGCGAACTGCTCGACTGGATTCACGCGGCCCGCGGTCGTTGCGCCGGGATCGTCATCAATCCTGCCGCGTGGACCCACACCTCGGTCGCCATCCGCGATGCCCTGGTCGCCAGTGAACTGCCAGTCATCGAAGTCCACCTGTCCAACGTGCATGCCCGCGAGCCCTTTCGCCACCACTCGTTCGTATCCGCCATTGCGACGGCGGTGATGGCCGGTTTTGGCAGTCACGGCTATCGACTGGCGCTGGAACACTTCAGTCATCGTTTGAAGGGGTAATCGCCGTGACTCAGAACAACGTGGTACTGGCCGGGCTGATCGGCGCCGGCATCCAGGCTTCCCGCACACCGGCCTTGCACGAGCACGAAGGCGATGCCCAGGGAATGCGTTACCTCTATCGCCTGGTCGATCTTGATCAGCTTAAGCTCGACAGCAACGCCCTGCCCGACCTGTTGATGGCCGCCGAGCGCATGAACTTCACAGGTTTGAACATCACCTTTCCATGCAAGCAGGCGATCATCCCGCTACTCGACGAACTCTCACCGGAGGCCCGCGGCATCGGCGCGGTCAACACGGTGGTGCTCAAGGACGGCAAACGCATCGGCCACAACACCGATTGCCTGGGCTTTGCCGAGGGTTTTCGCCGGGGTCTGAAAGGCGTTGCCGTCAACCGTGTCGTACAGATGGGCGCCGGTGGTGCAGGTGCCGCGGTGGCCCACGCCTTGTTGAGCGAAGGCGTCCAACAGCTGAGCATTTTCGACGTGGACATCCGCCGCGCCCAGGATCTGGCCGACAACCTCAATCAGCATTTCGGCGTCGGCCGGGCGATAGCCGGGTATGACCTGCCGAGCGCCATGGCCCAAGCTGACGGCTTGGTGAACACCACGCCGATGGGCATGAAAAAGCTGCCGGGCATGCCGGTGCCGGTCGAGTTGCTTCGAGCCGAAATGTGGGTGGCGGAAATCGTCTACTTCCCGCTGGAAACCGAACTGCTGCGCAACGCCCGCGCCCTCGGTTGCCGGACGCTGGACGGCGGCAACATGGCAGTGTTTCAGGCGGTGAAGGCGTTCGAGTTGTTCAGCGGCGTGGTACCGGATGCCCAGCGAATGTTGGCGCATTTTCAAAGCATGAAGGGCTGACGCGGCAACCTTGCCGATTCGTAGGAGCCGGCGTGCTGGCGAAGCAGGCGGTGCGGTGTGTCAGGCAGGCCGCCTTCGCTGGCAAGCCAGCTCCTACAGTGGGTTGTGTGTACACATTTCGCTGTGTATCACGCCTGCAGGTAGCGCAGAACCGACTCGCAAATCATCTCCCGATGACGCTGCTTGATGCGTTCGTCCGGCAGGTCGATCTGAAAAATCTCACCAAAGGTGTGGCGGTTCGAGACGCGATAGAAGCAGAACGAACTGATGAGCAGGTGCACATCCAGCGGATCAAGACCGGCACGGAACAGTCCTTGCTCGGCACCGCGACGCAGAATCTCCCCCAGTGAATCGAGGATCGTGTTGTTCATCGCCTTGATCGCATCGGAGCGCTTCACGTACTCGGCGTTGTGAATGTTTTCGATGCTGACGATGCGCACGAAATCGACGTTGCGATCATGGTGATCGAAGGTGAACTCCACCAGCCGCCGAATCGCCTCGACCGGCGCCAGCTCCGCCAGATGCAGGCGACTTTCGGTGCTGCGGATATCGCCGTAGAGTTTCTCCAGCACCTCGACGTAGAGCTGTTCCTTACTGCCGAAGTAGTAATAGATCATGCGCTTGGAGGTGTGGATGCGCTCGGCGATGGCATCGACGCGAGCACCGGAAAGCCCCTGCTGGACGAATTCGACTATCGCCTCCTGCAGGATATTTTCGCGGGTCTTTTCCGGGTTGTTCTTGCGACTCTTGCGCGGCTCGGCACCCGGTTCGACGGAGGCTGCGGGGAGTTCTGAATTCATCGTCATTGCGGGCTCACGGCCATCACTGCACAGGCTGGCGATTATGGGCCGCGCGACACGGTGAAGGAAGTCGCACAGCCCACGTTTAATCCCGCGTTTACGAAATTCCTACAACTTCGCCTGACGCAATGCGCCGCTCCGGGATTTGGCCATGGCCGCCAGTCGCACCGCGACATTAGCCGCGCCGTAGCCGGCATAACCGTTTTTACGCTGGATGATCTCAAAGAAGAATCGCCCCTCGAACGGCTCGGTGTACACATGAAACAGTTCACCGCCCTGGGCGTCGCGGTCGTACAACACGTTGTAGTAGGCCAGTTCGCTGAGGAACTCGTCATCGAAGTCGAACCGTGCCGCCAGGTCATCGTAGTAGTTGAGCGGGATATCCAGCAGCGGCACGCCCGCCTCTTTCGCACGGCGGACCTGGGCGAAGATGTCATCACAATCAAACGCAATGTGATGCACACCGGAGCCGCGATAACTCGACAGCGCGTGTGAGATCGCGGTGTTGCGGTTTTCGGAAATGTTCAGCGGCAGGCGGATCGAACTGTCGCGACTGCGCAAGGCACGGCTCTTCACCAGACCATAAGGATCCGGCAACACGACTTCATCGTCCGCCTCGAAATCCAGCAGGCTCTTGTAGAACAGCACCCAGCTGTCGAGGCTGTCGGCCGGCAGCGCCATCGCCATGTGGTCAATGCGTTTCAGGCCGCCATTGACCGGCGCTTGCGGGTACAGATTGAAGTCAGTGCCATAGACATCGGCGTGCTGATCCACCAGATAGATCAGGCTGCCATCCGGCGCGCGCACCGCCGCCAGCTCCAATTCGTTGGGGCCGACCAGCCCGCGATAGGGCTGGCCCTTGTAGGCCACGGCACGGGCCAATGCGCTTGCGCTGTCCTTGACCCGCACGGCAGTCGCGCACAACGAAGGGCCATGGGCTTCGAAAAAACTGTGGCCGAAAGAGTAAGGCTCCGAGTTCAGGATCAGGTTGATATCGCCCTGACGCAACAGGCTGACGCTCTTGGAGCGATGCTGCCCGGCCTTGACGAAACCCAGTCGTTCCAGCCAATGGGAAAGCTTGGCGCCGAGGCTTTCGTCCACGGCGAATTCGAGAAACTCGATGCCGTTGTACTCGCTGGCCTTGGGTGTTTCGAACAGAATTTCGGGGTTGGCCGCAGGCGTGGCTTCCTGCGCCAGACGCTCGCGGGTTTTCTCTTCCAGGTACAACAACGAGCGCAAACCGTCGGCGGCGTTGGCTCGTGGGGGCGCGGCGCGGAAACCGTCATTGAAGATTTCCAGCGACAATGGCCCGGTGTACCCGCTCTTGATGATTGGCGCGAGGAACCCTGGCAAGTCGAACTCACCCTGGCCCGGGAAGCAGCGAAAATGCCGGCTCCACTCCAGCACGTCCATGGCCAGGATCGGTGCGTCGGCCATTTGCACAAAGAAGATCTTGTCGCCGGGAATCTCGGCGATAGCACTTGGATCGCCCTTGAGCGACAAGGTGTGAAAGCTGTCCAGCAACACGCCAAGGCTTGGGTGATCGGCCTGACGCACGATGTTCCACACCTGTTGCCAGGTGTTCACATGCCGGCCCCAGGCCAGCGCTTCGTAGCCGATGCGCAGGCCGCGTGCCCCGGCATGCTCGGCCAGCAGCCGCAAATCGTCGACCAGAATCCGCTCATCACCGATGGACTCGGCCGAGGCGTTGCTGCACACCAGCACCAGGTCGGTGCCCAACTCCTGCATCAGGTCGAACTTGCGCTCGGCGCGTTCCAGGTTGCGCGACAGCCGATCACGCCGACAGCCTTCGAAATCACGGAACGGTTGAAACAGGGTGATGGCGATCCCGAGATCGGCACACATCTGTTTGATTTCCCGTGGACTGCCGTCGTAGTAGAGAAGGTCGTTCTCGAAAATCTCGACGCCGTCGAATCCGGCGGCGGCAATGGCTTCGAGTTTTTCCGGCAGGGTACCGCTCAAGGATACGGTGGCAATGGAACGCTGCATATTTCGACTCCCGGCGGTGGAGGCCATCTTGTTAGGGGCATTGCAAGCTTTTTACGTAGGAGCCGGCTTGCTGGCGATGGCGCCCGCGAGATCGCCTTCGCCAGCAAGCCGGCTCCTACAGTGATTGCGTTTATCTTGAGTGAATTATTGGCTGCGCGATTCAACACAGCAATTCAAAGTGTACTATCCGGTTAGTTTTGTGTTCGATTATCGAACAAAATGGTGATTGGCGAATTGACGATTTTTTGTCCAATGCCCAACATCGTCCTCACATTAAGTCCGGACACGCAGCACCGGCCGCGATGTCCAAAACACCAAATAACAAATTCAAAAAACGGGTGGTACACATGATTCCTTCCCAAAGCTCACGCATGGCTTCGGCCATGAACGTCACTGCCGGTGGCATCGGCGACAAAATCCGCGGCGCCATGGCGGTCGGCAAAACCCGTTGGGGCATGCTGGCGCTGGTGTTCTTCGCCACCACCCTGAACTACATCGACCGCGCCGCACTGGGCGTGATGCAGCCCATCCTGGCCAAGGAAATGAGCTGGACGGCGATGGATTACGCCAACATCAACTTCTGGTTCCAGGTGGGTTACGCCATCGGTTTCGTGCTGCAGGGCCGGCTGATCGACCGGGTCGGTGTGAAGCGCGTGTTCTTCTGCGCCGTGCTGCTCTGGAGCCTGGCGACCGGCGCCCACGGCCTGGCCACTTCGGCGGCCGGCTTCATGGTCTGCCGCTTCATCCTCGGCCTGACCGAAGCCGCCAACTACCCGGCCTGCGTGAAAACCACCCGCCTGTGGTTCCCGGCCGGCGAGCGCGCCGTGGCCACCGGGATTTTCAATGCCGGGACCAACGTCGGTGCGATGTTCACTCCGATGCTGCTGCCGCTGATCCTCCATGCCTGGGGCTGGCAGGCCGCGTTCCTGTGCATGTCGGCACTGGGCGGGATCTGGCTGCTGTTCTGGGGCTTGAAGTACTTCAACCCGGAAGAGCATCCGAGCGTCAAACAATCGGAGCTGGACTACATCCAGAAAGAAGTCGAGCCGGAACAAGCCCGCGTGCCGTTCTCGAAAATCCTGCGCATGCGCGGCACCTGGGCCTTCGCCCTCGCCTACTCGATGACGGCGCCGGTGTTCTGGTTCTACCTGTACTGGCTGCCGCCGTTCCTCAACCAGCAATACAACCTGGGCATCAACGTCACCCAGATGGGTATTCCGCTGATCATCATCTACCTCACTGCCGACTTCGGCAGCGTTGGCGGCGGTATCCTCTCCTCGTTCCTGATCGGTCGCGGGATCAACCCGATCAAGGCGCGGCTGATGTCGATGCTGCTGTTCGCCTGCTGCATCATCGGCGTGATCATGGCCGCCGGCTCCAGCAATCTGTGGGTCGCCGTATTCGCCATCTCCCTGGCCATCGGCGCACACCAGGCCTGGACCGCGAACATCTGGAGCCTGGTGATGGACTACACACCCAAGCACATGATGAGCACGGTATTCGGCTTCGGCGGGATGTGTGCGGCGATTGGCGGGATGTTCATGACCCAGTTGGTCGGCCATATCCTGACCGTCACCAACAACAATTACACGGTGCTGTTCACCCTGATTCCGGCGATGTACTTCATCGCGCTGACCTGGATGTACTTCATGGCACCGCGCAAGATTCCGCAAGTAGAAGGCTGATGTTCCCTCGGCGCAGGCCCGATCTCGGGCCTGCGCTATTTTTTTGTCTGCGTTTTGCCGCAGCTTAGCGGCGGCTTTGCTGCCAGGCCGCCGCCAACCCACTGCAGCAGATCACGGCAATGCCGATCACGGTGGTCAGCGTCGGCGTATGGGAAAACAGCAGCCAGCCCAGCAGGCCGGCAAAGATAATCTGGCAATAGCTGAACGGCGCCAGCAGTGCCGGTGCAGCGAGACGAAACGCTTGAGTCAGGAACAGGTGTGCCGTCATCCCGCAGGTCCCCAGCGCCACCATCATCGCGCCATGCATCAGGTTCGGCGTCTGCCAGAAGAACGGCACCAGCGCACTCATCACCAGCGTGTTGCACAGGCCTGCGAAGAAATTGCTGGTGGTCGGGCTGTCGATCTCGCTGAGCTTGCGCGTCAGCAGTTGATAGAAGCAGAAAAACAGCGCCGAGCAGAAGGGCAGCAACACCGCCGGGGTGAACAGATCGCCCCCCGGGTGAACGATGATCAGCACCCCGATGAAACCGCAAATCACCGCCAGCCATTGCCCCCGCGTCACTCGCTCCTTCAGCAGCGGCACCGACAACGCGGTGACCAGTACCGGTGCCAGGAAGTTGACCGACGTGGCCTCGGCCAGCGGGATGTACATCAACCCCGTGGTGAAAAACAGACTGGTACCCAGCAGGCAAAGCGCCCGGATCACCTGAAGCACTGGCCGTTTGGTACGCAGGACCCGCAACCCGGATTGCGGCAGGAAAATCCCGGCCATCAGCAAGGTGTGAACCAGGTAGCGCGCCCAGACCACCATGACAATGGGATAGAACCCGGAGAGGTATTTGGAAAAGGCGTCGTGGGTGGAAAACAGGAGGGTTGCGACAACGATCAGCAAGATCCCTTTGAAGGGCTGATTGACGCCGGAAAGCGGGGTGCTGACGGTCATTGGGCTTCCTTTTTTACATCCTTAATTTGTAGGAGCGAGCTCGCTCGCGATGGTCGTCAACGATGATGATGGCTGCCTGGACAAACACGGCGCCCTCACGTCCATCGCGAGCAAGCTCGCTCCTACAGGCGATATGTGCGCAGCATCGATTACAGCCGCGCCAACAATTCCCGGGTTTTTTCCAGCGCCATCTGCGCCCGCTCCAACCCACTCACACCCTGCTCCAGCAACTGCACGGTGGGAATCTCCAGGCTCAATGGAATGTTAGTCGGCAAACAACCCAGCAATCCCGACAGATCACAATCACCATCGCCGGGAAAACGCCGTTCGTTACGCGCCTGGCGCAAGATCTCTGCCATATCGGCCGGCCGCAGTCCTGCGACGTCGCACAACTGTGCATACCGTAGCCGTGAGGGAGCAACGTTGGCCAGATCTTCCAGCCGCGACTCCGAACGATCGAAATGGAAAGCGTCCACCAACACACCGCCGTTGTCCCGCCCGGCGTTTTCTACAATACGCACAGCCTGTTGAAGATTGCGCGCATCGGTCCAGGGCATGAACTCCAGATGCGGGTGCAGCCCATAGAGTGCCGCCAGATCACAGAGTTCGGCAAAATGTTCCGTCAGCCGTTGTTCATCAGGGTCGTTACCGGCCACCAGCAATTCACTGGCACCCAATTGAGCCCCCACCGCCAGGATTTTCTCGAAGTCGGCAACAACGGTCTCCGGCTTGAGACGCAGGATTTCGACGTCCAGCACCCCGATACCGGTATCGCGCAGACGCGCCAGGGTTTGACGCCGCAATTCACTGTCGGCCACCAAGGCAAAATGGCGTTCCTCAGGGGTCGCCGGTACCAGGCGCAAGCCGACATGGCTGTAACCGGCCCGCGCGGCGACCTCGACCATGTCGGGCGGTGACAGCTCCAGCACAGTCAGGCTGGCCAGGGAGAAGACTCGTTCGCTCATGATCAGCCCTCAATCAAGGATGGCGCGCAGGCACGACCGGTTTCGGCGGCTTCGCGGATGGCTTCGATCAGCGCCAGAGTACGCGCGGCATCAGCGGCACTTACCAGCGGCTCGACTTCTCCACGCGCAACACGCACAAAATGCTGTAACTGCAGACGCAAGGCCTCTTCGGCACTGAAGCTTTCCTGGGTCGCCAGCAACGGTTGATGCCATCCACCATCGGCTTGCGTGTAGTGCCAGTGCTTGAGTTGCGGAATGCTCAGCGCCCCACCCGTTCCGGCCAACAAGTAACAGGGTTGATCGGCGTGACGCGGATAAACCGGGTTCTCTCCTGAATCCAGCTCCCAACTCCAGGGTGCGGCCACCGCATCCGAGCCGGTCATGCTGCCCAGCGCACCGTTGTCGAATTGCAGCAACACCGCCGCGCAGTCTTCGTTGGCAAACCCGCGTATGGCGTTGCTGGTAATGGCTTGAACCTGACGCACCTCGCCACACAAGTGCCGCAGCAGATCGAGGTCGTGGATCAGGTTGGTCAACAACATCCCCGCACCGGCCTCGCGGCGCCAGGGTGTTTCAAAATAGCTGTCAGGCTTGCGCAACTGCCAGAGCGCCGTGACCGTGGTCAACCGACCCAATGCGCCGCTGTGGATAAGTTCGTGGGCGCGGACGATCAACGGATTGTGGCGACGGTGATGGCCGACCAACACCGCAACCCCACTCGCTTTCGAGGCAGCCACCAGCTCCCGGGCCTCATCCAGGTGCACACCCACCGGCTTTTCCAGCAGTACCGGAATGCCGGCCGCGAGGCAATCGAGGGCCGTGCTGACATGCAGCGTGTTCGGGTTGGCGACGATCACCGCGTCCGGCTTCGCCTGCTCCAGCATCTGACGATAATCGGCGAAATGGGCCACGCCCCATTCAGCCGCAAGACTTGCCGCCTGCGGTCCGGGATCGGCCACCGCGCACAAGGTCGCTTCAGTCATGGATTGCAGATGCCGGTAATGCTGCTGGCCCATGTTGCCAGCACCGATCAAAGCGATGCGAAGGGGTGAGTTCAAGATGCGGTCCTCTTGTCAGTGTTATTGGAGCGATGAATTCCAATAATTTAGAACCGAGTTCCAAATTCTTACACAGACCCATCCTGAAAGTGTTCGAACAGCGCACAGCTTTAAAACTGTGGGAGCGAGCTTGCTCGCGATAGCGGTATGTCAGTCAGCATTGATGTCGCTGACACGCCGCCATCGTGAGCAAGCTCGCTCCCACAAGGATTTGTGCTGGTCTTAACTGAACAACTCCGACGCCAGGCTCGCCGCCGACAACTCCTCGGCGTACGCCAGCAACAATGGCGCCAGCTCATGCAGCCGCGCCCCCGGCATCCGCGCACTCGGCCCGGCGACGCTGAGCACGCCGATCACCCGCCCATCAGCGGGATGGCGCACCACCGCCGCAATGGCCGAAGTCCCCACCGCAGAGCTTTCCTCGACGCAGGCGTAGCCCTGCTCCCGCGCCAGACGCAGGCGTTCGAGCAATTCGATGTTGGAGCGCGGCGCGTTCGGCCCCACATGGTCCGGCACCTGCGCGCCCTGCCGCTCCACCAGCGACAAGGCTTCGGCATCGCTCATGCACGCCAGCCACGCATGTCCCGAGGCGGTGTAAAACAATGGCGCATCACGGCCCATGTCCGGGTCATAACGCAGCCCCGAGCGAGCGCCCTGGGATTTGGCGATCCAGGTCTGACGCTCGCCATCGATCACGCCGAGGCGCACCAGTTCGCCGGTTTCCTGAGCCAGTCGGTCAAGCACCGGCTGCACGATATCGGCACCGCTGCTCGACAGGTAACGAAAGCCCATCGCTACCAGCTTGGTTGAAAGGTGATAGCGCAAATTCTCCGGATTCTGCCGCACGTAACCGAGGCGGATCAGCTCGGCCAACAGCCGATGGGTCGCGCTCTTGGGGATATCCAGCTGCTCCGCCAGAGTCTGCATCGGCAGGCCGCGGGGATCGCTGGTGAGGCTTTCGAGCACACTGAAAACACGTTCGATCTGACTGCCGGCCATGGTCTCTTCCACACAAAATTTGCTCGATTCTAGAAGACATCCGATCGAATACGAAATCTGGAACTGACCGTTCGATAACCGCCCGTTTTATGCCCTCAAGACTTTTCCGGATTCCTCTGATTCTTATATTTTATGGAATCAGATTCCAAAAAATATAACACCGGAGTTCAAACAATGCCTGCCGAAGCGCACTTCCTTCCCGACATCGACTGCGATGTGCTGATCGTTGGCTCCGGTGCGGCGGGACTGTCGGCGGCCGTGACCGCCGCATGGCACGGGCTGAAAGTCATCGTGGCAGAAAAGGACTCCGTGTTCGGCGGCGCCACGGCCTGGTCCGGCGGCTGGGCCTGGGTGCCTTGCAACCCGTTGGCCCGGCGCGCGGGCATCGTCGAAGACGTTGAACGGCCTCGCACTTATCTGCAACACGAACTGGGCGAACGCTTTGATCCGGCGATGATCGACGCTTTCCTGGAGGCCGGCCCGCGAATGGTGTCGTTCTTCGAACAGCACACCACGCTGCAATTCGCCGACGGCAACGCCATTGCCGACATTCATGGCGACACGCCCGGGGCAGGCACCGGGGGACGCTCGGTGATCGCCGCCCCTTACGACGCACGGAAAGTCGGCAAGCTGCTCAAGCGTCTTCGCAAAACCATGCGGGAAACATCGTTCATGGGCATGCCAATCATGGCGGGGGCAGATCTCACGGCATTCCTCAACCTGACCCGCTCACTGTCGGCGGCCTGGCACGTTACGCGGCGCTTCAGCCGACACCTGTTCGATCTCGTCGTACATGGCCGGGCGATGCAACTGGTCAATGGCGTGGCACTGGTGGCGCGCCTGGCAAAATCCGCAGACGACCTCGGCGTGTTGCTCTGGGAATCCGCGCCCGTGACCCGATTGCTGCGCGAGAACGGTCAGGTACGAGGTGCTGTGGTCAGCACCGCCAAAGGCTCGGTACGCATCCATGCACGCAAGGCCGTAGTGCTCGCGGCGGGTGGTTTTGCCAATGACATCGAGCGCCGCAAGGCGCTGTTCCCCCGTACACCAACCGGACATGAACATCTGGCCTTGCCACCCCTCGGCGTTTGCGGCGATGGCCTGCGCCTGGGCGAAAGTGCCGGCGCGCGGGTGAATACCGACATGGCGTCTGCCGTCGCCTGGGCGCCGGTTTCTCAAGTGCCGCACAGCGACGGCAGCACGGGACACTTCCCGCACATCATCGAGCGCGGCAAACCAGGCATCATCGGTGTGCTGAGCAACGGCCAGCGCTTCGTCAATGAAGCCAACGGTTACTACGACTACGTAACGGCCATGGTCGCCGCCGCCCCACCGGGTGAAGAAGTGGTGTCGTGGCTGATCTGCTCCCATGGCTTTCAGCGTCGTTATGGCCTGGGCATCTCTCGACCATTTCCAGTGCCGCTGTCGCCCTTCATCCGCAGCGGCTATCTGAAAACCGGCAACACGCTCGAGGAATTGGCTGCAGCCTGCGGTATCGACCCGAACGGCTTGCGCACCACCGTGTCGGACTACAACCGCCATGCGCGCAGCGGCGAGGACCCACAGTTCGGTCGTGGTTCCACGCCCTACAACCGCAAACAGGGTGACGCACTGCAACAACCCAACCCATGCGTTGCGCCGATCGAACAAGGCCCGTTCTATGCCGTGAAGGTCCAGCCGGGCTGCTTTGGCACCTTCGCCGGGCTCAAGGTCAACCAACACGCCCAAGTCCTGGACGACGCGGCGCAGCCCATCGCCGGGCTGTATGCGGCGGGCGGCGACATGGCGAGCATCATGGGCGGTCATTACCCCGCTGGCGGCATCAATCTTGGCCCGGCACTGACCTTCGGCTACATCGCCGCGCGCCATATCGCAGGCGTCACTGCTTATGAAAAGGAGGTCGACCATGCAGTACATCGTTAGCGCACAGGGCTTGAACATGCCGAAACACGGCCTCGGCACCTGGATGACGAAGACCGCACCTTGATCGCCAGCCTGTCCAAACGCGAGCGTCAGGTCAGCCCGGACTTTGCGCCGCTGTGGGATGCATTCGACGAATAATCCGCAAGACCGGCGATCGCTCTCACGATAAAAACCCGTCACCCGACGGAATTCGATGGGCTATCCGTGTTCAATACAAACCTGAAACGTTCTCGGCAGCCCTTCGCGGGTTGCCGGGAATCAATCTGTGCGCAGGGTAAAGACGGACGACCGGACTGGCGCCGCTCCCACTTGGCAGCAACACTCATCGCACGGAGCTTTCCCCGGAACAGAAGAGTGAGGATTCCCACATGCTATGGAAAAAAGGCCGACGCAGCGACAACGTGGTCGATGCCCGTGGCGATGACATCGGCGGCGGTGGCGGCGGGATGCGCTTCGGCGGTGGCAAGGGCCTGAGCCTGACGGCGATCCTCCTGATCGTCGGCATCGGCTGGATCACCGGCCAGGATCCGCTGCAGATCCTCGGACAACTGACCGGGCAAATGGACCAGCAATCGGCACCCGCCACCAACCAGAGCCGCAAGGCACCGCCGGCCAATGATGAAGGCGCGGAATTCGTGCGTTCGATCCTCGGCGACACAGAGGACACCTGGGGCGCAATATTCCAGCAGGCGGGTCGCCAATACAAAGACCCGACCTTGGTGCTGTTCAGCAACCGTGTGAATTCGGCCTGCGGCCTGGCCACTTCGGCGACTGGCCCGTTCTATTGCCCGGCGGATCAGAAAGTCTACCTGGACATGGCGTTCTTCCAGGAGATGTCCCAACGCTTTTCCGCCGCGGGCGACTTCGCCCAGGCCTATGTGATCGCTCATGAAGTCGGACACCATGTGCAGACCTTGCTTGGGGTGTCCGCAAAAATTCAGGCAGCACGCCAACAAGGCCGGCAAATGGAAGGCGACGGCGGTTTGCTGGTTCGTCAGGAGCTGCAAGCCGATTGCCTGGCCGGCGTCTGGGCCAACAATGCGCAGAAGCGCTTGAACTGGCTGGAGCCGGGCGACATCGAAGAAGCACTGAACGCAGCGAACGCCATCGGTGACGATCGTTTGCAGCAACAGGGTCAGGGCCGCGTGGTTCCGGACTCGTTCACCCACGGTACGTCGGCGCAACGGGTGCGCTGGTTCAAAACCGGTTTCGCCCAAGGCCAGGTAAGCCAGTGCGATACCTTTGCGACGAAAAATCTGTAAATGAAGAAGTGGTTGTTGGTTGTTCTGTTTACTTGCGCAACGTCCCAGGCCGCCGAGCATGAGGTCAAGGAGCTCAGCTCAGGGCGCCTGCTGTTGAAATCAGGTGAAATCGCGGTGGGCATCAGCCCCGCCCCGGCAAAAATCGAACGGGTGCTGATCATCCTCCACGGTCGCTTGCGTAACGCGCAAACCTATCTGCAGAGCGGTGAGCACGCGGCCGAACTGGCCGGGCAAAGTGCAACGACCCTGGTGATCGCCCCGCAATTCCTCAATGAAACCGACGTTGCGGTCCACCCGGTGGCCGACACGGTTTTGCGCTGGCAAGGCAATGAATGGATGGCCGGCGGCGAATCCACGGCGCCGTTTCGGCTGAGTTCCTACGCCGCGCTCGACGAAATCATCGCCCGCCTGGGCGACCGCCAGCAGTTTCCGGATGTGAAGCAAATCATCATCGCCGGGCACTCCGGCGGCGCGCAGGTGGTTCAGCGTTACGCATTGCTCAGTCACGCGCAGTCCGGCCTCGATGCGGCCGGCGTGCAGGTGCGCTACGTGATCGCCAATCCGTCGTCCTACGCTTACTTCGACGAGCGCCGGCCCGTGGCGTTCAGCCACGCCGGTTGCCCGGATTTCAATCGATGGAAGTACGGGCTGGCGGATTTACCGGCCTACGCCGAAGGGCAAACCGCCGCGCAGTTGCAGGAAAATTACCTCAAGCATGAAGTCGTTTACCTGCTGGGGCAGCAGGACATCGACCCGAATCATCCGGCACTGGACAAGAGCTGTGAGGCCCGGGCACAGGGGCCTTATCGATTGGCGCGCGGGCGTTTTTACTTTGACTACCTGAAGCGGTTGGCACCCCAAGGGTTGAACCAGCAACTGATCGAAGTGCCCGGGGTCGGGCATAACGGGGATGGGATGTTTACATCGCCGGAGGGGCAAAGGGCGTTGTTCGGGCGGTAAATTTGCACTGCCTGATCTGACGCCATCGTCGGAACGCCGCCCGGAGCAAGCCCGCTCCCACAGGGTTCTCGGCAGAACACAATGTTCGTGCTCACTGAAGATCACTGTGGGAGCTGGCTTGCCAGCGATGAGGCCCTCAAGCCGAAAGCATCTGCCGCAACTCGACACAATCCGCCGCATGCCAATCAGTCAATTCCGGCCACGGATTATCCGGCAGATTCACCAGCACCGTCCGCGCTCCGGCGGCTCGCCCGCAATCGAGGTCGAAGCGGTAATCGCCGACCATCACCAGCTCGCTGGCCGGCACCTTCCACGCTTCGGCCAGTTTGAGCAGCCCGCCCGGATGCGGTTTGGGCGGTGCATCATCGCGGCCCAACACGTCCTCCAGCGCAAAGCAGTCGGCCAGGCCAATGGCCTCCAGCGTGACATGCGCCAGCTCCCGGGCATTGCGCGTGAGAATGCCCAGGCGATAACCGCGCCCGGCCAGTTCGCGCACCAACTCCACTGCGCCCGGCGCCGGTTTCGAACCGAGGGCCAGGTCCCGTTCGTGCTCCAGCAGCCACGCATGCTTGGCCGCGGCTTCATCGGCCGGCAGGGCGGCGAGGTGGGTCAGGATGTCGGCTTCGGCAGGAATCGCCAATGCGACGCGAATCGCCGCGAAATCGTGCACGGCCACGGTCAGGGTGCCGTCCATGTCGAACACCCAGTGGCGCACGTCGGCCAGGCTCACGCCCAATCCTTGCGGTGACGGATCAGGCCTTCCTGAGTGACCGAGGCCACCAGTTGCCCGGCGCGGTTGAACACGCTGCCACGGGAGAACCCGCGCGAGTTGCCGGCCCACGGACTGTCCATCGCATAGAGCAGCCAGTCATCGGCACGCAGATCCTGGTGGAACCACAAGGCGTGATCGAGGCTGGCGACCTGCATATCCTTGTGCCAGACCGATTTGCCGTGGGGCTGCATCGAGGTGACCAGCAGCCCGAAGTCCGATGCATAGGCCAGCAGGTATTTATGCAGCGCCGGCGAATCGGCCAAGGCGCCGTCGGCGCGGAACCAGACGTACTTGACCGGGTCGGACGGCAGCGGGTTGTAGGGATCTTTTTCGGTGACCGGGCGGAATTCGATCGGCTTGGGGCACAACAGCTTTTCGCGCATTTTCTCGGGGATCAGGTGCGCACGCTGCTGGGTGATTTCCAGCTCCGATGGCAGGTTTTCCGGACCGACAACTTGCGGCATTTCGCTCTGGTGCCGGAAGCCCTCTTCGTCGTACTGGAACGACGCACTGCAGGTGAAAATCGGGTGGCCCTTCTGGATCGCCGTCACCCGGCGCGTGCTGAAACTGCCACCGTCACGCACCCGGTCAACCTGATACACCACTGGCAATCCGGCATCGCCCGGACGCAGGAAATAGCCGTGCATCGAATGCACATGGCGCGCCTCTTCAACGGTCTGACTGGCCGCCGACAACGACTGACCGAGCACCTGACCGCCGAACAGCTGACGAAAACCCAGGTCCTGGCTGCGGCCACGGAACAGGTTTTCTTCGATCGGTTCCAGGGTCAGCAGGTCGACCAGATCTTCCAACACTTGGCTCATTCAGACTCTCCTCACGCAAAACATTGCCGCGCAGTCTTGGCTGCAACGGTCGATTCAATTTCCGGCCCGGGCCTTCATGGAGCCATTGTAAACGTCCGTACCAGCTTATCCATGCAAGGTTTGCAGCCATTGTTCGCGGCTGATGCGATACAGCACATGCCGGCGCAGCGGATGATCGGCTTCAAGTCGCGGGTGATCGAAGTCATCCGCCGGATCATGCTGCATGCCGATTGCCTGCATGACTTTCTCTGAAGGCAGATTGGTTTGCGTCGTGAAAGCCACGACCTCCTTCAACGGCAAGCGGTCGAACCCGCAGCGCAGAGCGGTCCATGCCGCTTCACTGGCGTAACCGAGGCCCCAGTGCTCGCGGGCCAGGCGCCAACCGATTTCCGTGGCGGGGGTGAAAGGCGCGTCGAATCCGACCACATTGAGCCCGGTAAAGCCGATAAACTGGCCAGAGTCCTTGCGCTGCAAGGCCCAGAGGCCAAAACCATGCTCGGCGAAATGACCACGAATTCGCCCGATCAATGATGCGCTTTCCAACCGGCTCAAGGTTTCCGGGAAATAGCGCATCACCTGCGGATCGGCACACATCGCCGCAAAGTCCGCCAAATCTTCATCGCGCCACTGACGTAATAGCAGCCGAGCGCTTTCAAGTTCCAGTATTGGCTCCATCGTGCCCCGCCCCTCCATTTCAATGTCGCCAGTCTACAACGCTGGTAGGATCCTTCTCTCATTCCCGTACGCTTTCCAGATAAATCAGTCATGTCCCTGCCCCTGATCTACCACGAAGACTACAGCCCCGAGTTTCCGGCGGATCACCGCTTCCCCATGGACAAGTTCCGCCTGTTGCGCGATCACCTGGTGGACAGCGGCCTGACCCGCGACGCCGACCTGCTGCGCCCGGATCTGTGTCCTGCCGACATTCTCGCCCTCGCCCATGACCCTTCGTATATCGAACGCTACATGAGTGGCGAACTGTCCCGCGAAGACCAGCGCCGCCTCGGCCTGCCCTGGAGCGAGGCCCTGGCCCGGCGTACGGTGCGGGCGGTCGGTGGCTCGTTGCTCGCGGCCGAGCAGGCGCTGGAACATGGCCTGGCCTGTCACCTGGCTGGCGGCACCCACCATGCGCACTACGACTACCCCGCCGGGTTCTGCATCTTCAATGACCTGGCGGTGATCAGCCATTACCTGCTGGAAAGTGGTCGGGTAAATCGGGTGCTGATCTTCGATTGCGACGTGCATCAGGGCGACGGGACTGCACGCATACTGCACAACACTCCAGAGGCGGTGACCGTTTCCCTGCACTGTGAGAAGAACTTTCCCGCACGCAAGGCCGAAAGTGATTGGGACATTCCGCTGCCCAACGGCATGGGCGATGCCGATTATCTGAAGGTGGTGGACGATGCACTCAACTACCTGCTGCCGCTCTACCAGCCGGATCTGGTGCTGTATGACGCCGGGGTCGATGTGCACAAGGACGACGCCCTGGGTTATCTGAAGCTGACAGACGAAGGCGTCGCCGCCCGCGATGAAAGCGTGATGCGCCATTGCCTGGGCCGCGACATTCCGGTGGTCGGGGTGATCGGCGGCGGCTACAGCAAGGACCGCCAGGCCCTGGCCCGCCGTCACGGCATCCTCCATCACAGCGCGCAACGTGTCTGGCAGTCATCAGGTTGTCACTGAGCTGTGGATGCTTTACCCACAATGCCTGTGGAGCTGCCTGTGGATAACCTGAGTGAAAGGGCCTACAGCCCATGGGGGGCTTGGGCCACAGAGCGGTGGTTGTTTTTTAACCACTACCAATGAATCCAAACTTACCTGTGGGAGCGGGCTTGCCCGCGATGAGGCCAGCACAGTCAGCACTTTTGTTGCCTGGCAGTCCGCTATCGCGGGCAAGCCCGCTCCCACAAAGATCGTGTACTGCTAGAATGCGCGGCTATTCCGCCACACCGCAGCTCTCATCATGACCCAGCCCTCATCCGCCTCCCCTTCCCGCGTCGCCATCATCGGCGGCGGCCCCGCCGGTCTGATGGCGGCCGAAGTGTTGAGCCAGGCCGGGATCAAGGTCGACCTGTACGACGGCATGCCTTCGGTCGGACGAAAATTCCTCCTGGCCGGTGTCGGCGGCATGAACATCACTCACTCCGAAGCCTACCCGGCGTTTCTCTCGCGCTACGCCGAACGAGCCCCGCAAATCGCCCCGCTGCTGCGTGGCTTCGGCGCCGAAGCGCTGTGCCAGTGGATTCATGACCTGGGCATCGAGACCTTCGTCGGCAGTTCCGGCCGGGTATTCCCCACCGACATGAAAGCCGCGCCGCTGCTGCGCGCCTGGCTCAAGCGCCTGCGCGACAGTGGCGTAGTTATCCACACCCGCCACCGCTGGCTCGGCTGGGACGAGCGTGGCGGATTGCGCATCGACTGCCCGGCAGGCGAAAAAACCGTTCAAGCCGATGCCACCCTGCTCGCCCTCGGTGGCGGCAGTTGGGCGCGCCTGGGTTCGGATGGCGCATGGATGCTGCCACTGGAGCAACACGGCGTAGGACTGGCGCCATTGCAACCGAGTAATTGTGGCTTCGAGGTGCAGGCCTGGAGCGAATTGATGGTCAACAAATTCGCCGGCGCGCCGCTGAAAAACATCGCCATCGGCCTTAACGACGACGTCCCCCGCCTCGGCGAATGTGTGATTACCGCCACCGGGATCGAAGGCAGTCTGATCTACGCCCTGTCGGCACCGATCCGCGAGGCGATCAACCTGCAGGGTTCGGCAACGATTCATCTGGACCTGCTGCCGGGTCGGCCTGTGGATAAAGTTCAGGCGGCGTTGAGCAAACCTCGGGGATCGCGTTCCATGGCCAAGCACCTGCACAGTCAGTTGGGCATCGATGGGGTGAAAGCGGCGCTATTGCGTGAGCTGACCAGCGCCGACTGCTTTGCCGATGTGGCCTTGCTGGCCAACGCGATCAAGGCTTTGCCACTGACACTGGTGAAAACCCGCCCACTGGACGAGGCGATCAGCAGCGCGGGTGGCGTGGTGTTCGAGGCGATGGATGAACGATTGATGCTCAAGCAAATGCCTGGCGTGTTTTGCGCCGGGGAAATGCTTGATTGGGAGGCGCCGACCGGCGGCTATCTGCTGACCGCGTGTTTCGCCAGTGGGCGAGCGGCGGGGTTGGGGATGGTGGAGTGGTTGCGGCGCTAGTCTGAAGACCGAGTCGTACCCATCGCGAGCAAGCTCGCTCCCACATTGATCTTCTGTGAACACAGAATTTGTGAACGACACAGATCCAGTGTGGGAGCGAGCTTGCTCGCGATGGCGGCTTAACAGACGCCGCAGTCAATCAAGGCTTACGCTTACGCGGCCCGGTATTGAACACCGGCACCTTGCGCACAGGCTTGATCGAAGGCTCCGCCGGCGCAACTTCCCCGCTATCCACCCATTTACCAAGGTTACGCTTGCCGCCACCACCGGAAGCCTTGGGCTTCTTTGGTTTTTTCGGTTTCTTGATCACCTGGCCGCTGGCATCGGTGTCCGGCACGCGGTGCTCCGGCTCGAAATCCGGCTCGTTCTGACGCTTCAGCGTCTGACGGGTCAGCATCTCGATGGCCGACAGCAAATTCACTTCATCGGCGCAGACCAGGGAAATCGCCTCGCCCGTCGACCCGGCGCGACCGGTACGACCGATGCGGTGGATGTAGTCTTCAGCAACGATTGGCAAGTCGAAGTTGACCACCAACGGCAGGTCTTCGATGTCCAGACCACGGGCGGCCACGTCGGTGGCGACCAGAATCTGTACTTCACTGGCCTTGAACCGGTCGAGTGCGCGCTGACGGGTCGCCTGGGGTTTGTCGCCGTGGATGCCGTCGGCGTTGATACCCAGCCCCTGGAGTTTTTCCACCAGCGCGTCCACGCCGTTGCGGGTCTTGGCGAACACCAGTACCTGCTTCCACTTGCCCTTGCGCATCAGGTGCACGAACAGTTCCGGCTTGCGCTTCTTGTCTACCGTCACGATCCATTGCTTGACGGTGTTGGCCGCCACGTTGCGCGGGCTGACTTCGATGCTCAGCGGGTCGTTGAGCATCTGCCCGGCCAGCAGGCGGATGTCATCGGAGAAGGTCGCGGAGAACAGCAGGGTCTGGCGCTTTTTCGGCAACGCCTTGTAGATGTTCGCCAATTCTTCGGAGAAGCCCAGGTCAAGCATGCGGTCGGCTTCGTCCAGCACCAGGGTTTGCAACTGGTTGAACTTCAGCGCGTTCTGGCGGAACAGGTCGAGCAAGCGGCCCGGGGTCGCCACCAGCAGATCGACACCGCTGCGCAGCTTCATCATTTGCGGGTTGATGCTGACGCCGCCATACACCGCGTAAGTACGCAGCGGCAGGTTTTCAGCATACTGGCGCACGGCTTCGTGAACTTGTTCAGCCAGTTCGCGGGTCGGCACCAGGATCAGCGCGCGGACCGAGTTGGCTGTGACTTTCGGCCCTTCCATGGCCAGCAGTTGCAACAGCGGCAGGGCGAAACCGGCGGTCTTGCCGGTGCCGGTCTGGGCGGCGGCCATCAGGTCGCGACCGGCCAGCACCGCCGGAACGGCTTGCGCCTGGACCGGCGTCGGAGTCTGGTAGCCGAGCTTCTCGAGAGAGCGCAGCAAGGGTTCGATCAGGCCAAGGGTGGCGAAAGTCATGGGAGTACCGTAGGAAAATTCAGCGCGGTTGTGCGAAACAAGAGTGCAATGGCGCGCAGTTTACCCTAATTCACATGGGATTCTGTCGGCACGACTGTTGGCACGACCTTCTCCACCGGCTGCTGCGGCGTACGACGCCACTGCGGCAAGCCAATCAGCACCACGGCGCTGATGATCACCAGCATCGCCAGTGCTTCTTCGATACCGATGCTCTCGCCGACAAACACGATCCCCAGCAACACCGCCACCGCTGGGTTGACGTAGGCATAACTGGTAGCCGCCGCCGGACGCACGTGTTTCAACAGGTACATGTAGGCGTTGAAGGCGATGATCGATCCGAACACGGTCAGGTACGCCAGCGCGGCCCAGCCTTCAATAGGCGGAACCTTGTCCATGTGTTCACCGCTGACCGCACTGCCGATCAGCAACACCACGCCACCCACCAGCATTTCCACGGCACTGGCCATCGCCCCCTGTGGCAGCGGCAGGTGTTTGCTCCACACCGAGCCGAAGGCCCAGGTGGCCGCCGCAAAAATCAGCAGGGCTGCACCCAACGGGCTTGATTGCAGGTTGGAGCCGAGGTTGAGCATGGCGATACCGATCATCCCCAGCACAATCCCGGCCCACTCGAGGCGGGTATTGCGTGCGCCCCAGAAATAGCCACAGAGCAAGGTAAACAGCGGCACCGTCGCCACGGCCAACGCGGCCACTCCCGAAGCCACGCCTGTGTGTTCGGCCACGCTGACCGCCCCGTTACCACACGCCAGCAGCAATACGCCGATGATCCCGGCGGCTTTCCATTGCGCCCAGGTGGGTGCCGGCACCCCGCGCCAGCGCAGGAAGGCGTACATCAAGGTCCCGGCAATGACGAAGCGGACCCCGGCGAGCAACAAGGGCGGCCAATACTCCACGCCGATGCGGATCACCAGGTAAGTCGAGCCCCAAATCACGTACAAGGCGAAAAAGGCAGCGATCAACGGTAAGGGGAAGCGACGTAGGCCGGACATGGAGGCATCTCACAGGCAGAACAGGCGAACGGCTATTCTAGAAAGGCTGGCGCCGGAAAATAAGTTACAAAACCTTTTTAAACCGCCAGTACACTTTTCAAAACACGGAGTTCACGGCTACAAACCGTGTTTTCGAAAGTTCGTCATTTTTCAGGAGTGCCACGATGGATAAGTACGACCGCATGCTGCTCAGCGCCCTGCTGGAAAACGGTCGCGCGTCCTACGCGGATCTCGCGCGCAAGGTCAACCTGTCCGCCCCGGCCGTGGCCGAGCGCGTGGCCAAGCTCGAAGCCAGCGGCGTGATCACCGGCTATCAGGCAAAGGTCGACATGGCCAAGCTCGGCCTGCCGATCCAGTGCGTGATCGAACTGCGCCTGAACCAGCACGGCAACCAGAAAGCCTACGACGACCTGATCAAAATCCCGCAATTGACCGAATGCCATCGGGTGACCGGCGATCCCTGCGTGATCATGCAGGCAGCCGTAGCCTCGATGCCGGAGCTGGAAGAGCTGATCAACCGAATCGCCACGTTCGGGTTCAGCAAGACGTCGATTGTGTTGTCGAGTGCGATAGAGAAGCGGGTGCCGTTGGGGCATATCGAAGGGAATGGCAAGTAACCCCCTGTAGGAGCGAGCCTGCTCGCGATGGTCGCCAACGATTACACGGGAAACCTGACACCCCGTGTTGCTCTCGGGTTCATCGCGAGCAAGCTCGCTCCTACAGGGTTCTGTTGCGTTTTAAAATCCGCGATAGCGCTTGAGGTGTTCGCCCACTTTCGCCGCCGGGACCTTCTGCAACTTGCACAGCAAGTCATGGGACAGCTCACGCAAGCCGTGCTTCTGCCGCAGCTCCTCGGCCAGGTGCGCCGTCAGGTTGGCCGCCATCTCGGCATCGGCCATGGCCCGGTGGGCCTTGCCGGTGTCGGGCAGGTTGGCGAAGGTGGTGAGGGTGCCGAGTTTGTGGTTCGGCGCGGCGGGCATCAGGCGCCGGGCCAGTAGCAGCGAGCAGGCAAAGTTCTGCAAGCGGGTGCGTTTGATTCGCCCGAGCTCAAAGTCCCAGAACTTCTGGTCGAACGCAGCGTTGTGTGCCAGCAGTGGTGTGGTGCCGACGAATTCATTGACCTCGTTCATCACCTGCTCCGCCGACGGCGCGGTGCGCAGCATGGCGTTGCTGATGCCAGTGAGTTGCTCGATGAAGGCCGGGACGCGCACGCCGGCGTTCATCAGGCTTTGGTAACGCTCGACGATGCGCCCCTGTTCAAGGATCACCACGGCAATTTCCGTGGCCCGGCAGCTGCTGCTCGGGGAGATCCCGGTGGTTTCAAAGTCGATGACTGCGATGCGTTCCAAACCTGGTTCAACTCCGTAAAAATCAATTCTTGAGCAGCAACGCGCCTTCGATCGGCACATAGCGGCTAGCGGCGCGGATCAGCGAGTTGGCGGTCAGGCCCGGCACGCCGTAGGCCACCGCTTGCACGCCGTGTTTGCTGATGATGCGTTCCAGCAGCATGTCGAAATCACCATCGCCTGAGGCCAGGACGATTTCATCGACATGGTCGGCGGCGTCCATGATGTCGAGGGTGATGCCCACGTCCCAGTCGCCCTTGGCCGAACCATCGCTGCGCTGGATGTACGGCTTGAGCTTCACGGTGAAACCGAGGTTGCGCAGGATCTGCTGGAACTGCTGCTGTTTGCTGTCGCCACGGTCGATGGCGTAGGCGTAGGCTTCGACGATCTCGCCCTGTTTGCTGACGTCAGCCCACAGCGCGGCGTAGTTGAAGTGGCAACCATAAGCCTGACGCACGGTGTAGTAGAGGTTCTGGACATCGGCGAACACTGCTATTTTTTTCACCGGTATTCCTCAAAGGCTGAATCAGGCACCAGGCCCGAAAAGTCGCCCAGTATGCCAGCCCGGAGGATTGTTCCGCGAATAATCGGCCCGGAGCGCCGTTGCGCTCCGGACGAATGGCAGGTCAGACGAAGGAATCGTCGTCGCCACCGAAGAGCGAGTCATCGCTGTAATCAGCGTCGCTGAACCCGCCTTGATTGTTGCTCCAGGAGTCGTTACCGGCCATGCGCTGGTCGTCGCCCCAGCCGTTGTTGCCCTGGTCGTTGACCTGGGCCGGCTCTTCCTTGATGACTTCGACAATTTCAGGTTGCTGGTTGTGATGGAACAGGCTGCTGATGCCTTGTGCCAGCATCACGCCACCTGCCACGCCGGCGGCGGTTTTCAGCGCACCACCGAGGAAACTGCTGCCGGCCGCTGCCGGTGCCTGCTGTTGCGGCGCATAGCCCTGCTGTGGAAAGTTTTGCTGCGGGGCACCGAAGTTCTGCTGCGGCGCTTGCGACCCGAACGACGAGCGTCCCGGCTCACGCCAGCCACCGCTCGATGGCGCCGCGCTCTGGGTGGGTGCCGGTTGTGGTTCACGGGAAGCGCCACCAAAAATACTCGACAAAAAGCCACCACTGCTCGGTGCCGGAGCCGGGCTCATCTGAGCCTTGGCCTGTTGCAGCTCGGCCTGCAACTGCTGGACTTGCTGGGTCAACTGCCTGTTCTGTTCATCGAGGCTCTTGATCGCCGCCTCTTGCACCAGAATCGCCTGGGTCATGAAATAACCTGCCGCGGGCTGACGCGTCAGGTGTTCCTTGATCCGCGCCTCGGCCTGGGCGTCGCGCGGGGCTGAGTCCGTTTCGGCCTGTTGCAGCCGGGAAAACAGTCCATCGATCAGGGTTTGTTCTTCGCTGTTCATGGCGACCTCGTAGATTGCCGGGGGAAATCGTTGTCCTTTTCCACTGAGGATAAGGTGCTCAACCTTAATGGAGGCTGAAACAAGATGTTTCAATGACCTTTACCGATCGTTTACGTTTGCGTCCCCGAGCGCTTCATCGGTTAAAGTGAGCCACTGCTTCCAACCTGCGATACCTACTGATGAATCCGTTAGACGTCCTGCGTGACTCGCTGTATTTCTTCAAGCGCAATCTGGGCCAGATCGTGCAGCTGTGCCTGCCGCTGGTGATTCTCGAGGCGCTGCTGCAACAAGTGGTCGACCACTCCACCGAGCCGGACAGTTTCCCCGGTATCAGCGTGATTGTCGGCCTGCTGGTGTACCCGCTGTACACCGCCGCGCTGATTCTGTTTCTCGACGCCCGCAGCCGAGGCGAGTCGCCGCGCAACCGCGACCTGCTGGCGATGGCGGCGAGCCTGTGGCCGCGCTTCGCCCTGCTGACGGCGCTCAATACCGTGCTGATCCTGCTGGGCCTGTCACTGTATTTCCTGCCGGGCATCTACCTGATGGTGACCCTGGCGTTTGGCGAATACCTGCTGGTGTTGCGCGGCCTGGCGCCGCTGGCGGCCATGAAGGAAAGCCTGCGTCAGACCCGCGGGCATTTCATGCGCATCCTGGTGTGCATTCTGTGTGTGATGGGGCCGCTGTGGCTGCTCAAGGGGGTCACCCTGGCGGCGTACCCCGAACCACAGAACCCGGTGATCTCGCTGCTGATCGACAGCGCCCACAGTTTCCTGCAGCTGTTTACCAGCGTGGTGTTGTTCCGTCTGTTCATGCTGATCAGCCCGCTGCCCGAGAGCAATGACAACTCGCTCTGACCTTGGGCCCGACCATCGCTCTCGGGTATGCTCGGGAACAATTTTGTAACGCTATTAAGCCGAGCCATGACCCGTCTACTGCGCTACACCCTGCTGGGCCTGCTGATCGCGATCGGCTTGATCGCCGTGATGATCTACAGCCTGACCTGGCGCCCCGATGCCAAAGAAACGTTGCCCGTCAGTTGCAGTGCACAGGCACCCACCCTGGTCCCCGGGCAGGTGCTGAAGGTGATGACCTGGAACGTCCAGTACCTGGCCGGCAAGCGTTACGTGTTCTGGAATGACCTGGCCGCCGGTACCGACGAACGCCCAACGCCGGAAGACATGGCCTTCAGCCTCGACGAAGTGGCGCGGGTGATTCGCGACGAACAACCGGACATCGTGCTGTTGCAGGAGCTGGACGACGGCGCCAAGGCCAGCGATTACCAGCAGCAGTTCAAACTGCTGCAAGAACGGCTCGCCGATCTGTACCCATGCAGCGCCAGCGCCTTCGACTGGAAGGCCGACTTCGTACCGAACCCGCCTATCTTCGGCAGTGTCGGTCGGCAACTGGCGACCCTGAGCCGTTACCAGGTCGAACATGCCGAACGCCTGCAACTGCCCGTCGCCTCGGGCAATCCGGTCAGCCGCCAATTCAAGCCCAGAAATGCCTTGCTGGTGAGCTACTTGCCTTTGAGTGACGGTGGACAGATGGCGGTGCTCAATACCCACCTGGACCGTGCGACCCAAGGCGACAATACCTTGCAAAACCAGGTGAACGCCGTGGCCAGGGCCCTCGATAAATTCGAAAGCCGTGGCACGCCGTGGCTGATCGGCGGGGACTTCAACCTATTGCCACTCGGCCAGTATCGACGCCTGCCCGATGCGCAACGCACGCCCTACTCCGCCGACAGTGCGTTGCACATCCTGTGGGACAAGTACCCGATGATCCCGACCAACAACGAAGCCAGTGGTATCGATCGCGAACGCTGGCTGACGCATTACCCGAACGACACCGGGCTGAACGGCCCGGACCGGACCGTTGACTATCTGTTCTACAGCCCGCGGATCAAACGGATGGAGGCGATGGTGCGGCAGGACGATACGTTGCGCATCTCCGATCACCTGCCGGTGATTGCCCGGTTTCTGTTGCCGGTTGCGCCCTGATTCCGTATCAACACAAAACCTTGTAGGAGCTGGCTTGCCAGCGAAGAGGCCAGTACATCCAACATCAATGTCGTTTGTTGCACCGCTTTCGCTGGCAAGCCAGCTCCTACAGGGGGTGTGCATTACTGGATTAATGGACCTCTTCCAGATCATCATGCAGCAGCCCGAAGATCTCGCGCTTCATCTCGATGAACGAGCGCTCCATGACCATGTCAAGGTTGCGTGGACGTTCAATCGGCACATCCAGAATCTGCTTGATCCGCCCTGGCCTTGCGCCCATCACATACACCCGGTCGCCCAACAGAATCGCCTCGTCGATATCGTGGGTCACGAACAACACCGTCTTCTTGCTGTTGCCCCAGACCCGCAGCAACAACTGCTGCATTTGCAGGCGCGTCTGGCTGTCGAGGGCGCCGAAGGGTTCGTCCATCAGCAGGATCTGCGGGTCATTGGCCAGCGCCCGGGCAATGGCGACACGCTGCATCATCCCGCCAGACAACTGCTTGGCGTAGTTGTCGGCAAAGCCGCTCAGGCCCACTTCATTGACGTAGTAGTCGACGATGTCCTTGCGTTGCGCCGCCGGCATGCCGCGTCGCTTGAGGCCGAACTCGACGTTCTGGCGCACTGTCAGCCACGGGAACAGCGTGTAGCTCTGGAACACCATGCCGCGATCCGCACCGGGGCCTTCCACCTGTTGGCCGCCGACGTAAATCTCGCCTGAGGTCGGTTCGGCCAGGCCAGCGGTGAGGTACAGCAGGCTTGACTTGCCGCAGCCCGAAGGCCCCACCAGCACAGCGAATTGCTGGTCCGGCACCTCGAACGACACCTCCTGTAACGCGGTAAAGGTTCCGCCATCGGGTTTCCTGTAGCTCAGGCTGACCTTGTCCACTTGCAGCCGTGGCGCGGTCACAGGGGCGGTCTGAGGGGCGACAAAACGATGAGTGGCGGCGGTTACTGAGCCCATGCGGTGATCCTCAGACGTAGGAAACGGAACAGTTGATCGGTGACCAGGCCCAACAGGCCGATGATCGCGATGGCGAGGAAAATCACATCCACCTGAAAGCCACGCATGGCCTTGAGGCTCAGGTAACCCAGGCCACTGGAAGCGGCGACCAGTTCAGCCACCACCAGGTAAGTCCAGGCCCAGCCCATGGTCACGCGCAGGGTGTCGAGCACACCTGGCAAGGAAGCCGGAGCGATCACATGCAGCACCGCATCGCGACGGTTCGAGCCGAGGGTATAGGAGGCGTTGATCAGGTCTTTGGAGATGCCCTTGGACACGTCCGCGATCATCACCAGTTGCTGGAAGAACACGCCGAAAATGATCACCGACACGCGCTGCTCCAGACCGATACCGATCCACAGGATGAACAGCGGCACGAATGAGGTTACCGGCAGGTAGCGAATGAAATTCACCAACGGTTCAAGGAAGGCCTGGACGATGCGGAAGCTGCCCATCAGCAAACCCAGCGGCACTGCCACCAGGGACGACACAATAAACCCGACCATCACCACTTCGACGCTGGCCCACACGTGCTGACCGAGGGTGCCGTCGCGACCCAGGCGCACGGCGGCCTCGACCACCGCGCCGGGCGTGGGCAGGAACATGCCCGGCACCACGCCGCCGTAGGACAACCCGGCCCACAGGCCGACCAACAGCACCCAGGCCAACCCGCTCGCGCTCCAGATCACCGAGACCGGCAAACCGGTCTTGGGCGTGATGCAGCGGCTCAGCCATGAATTGCGCTTGAACATGCAGCCTCCTAGAGCGGGGTAACGAAACGGTTGTCGATCAGGTCGTCATTGCTGACGTTGTAGGGTTTGCCTTGCAGCTCACTGGCGGTCTCGTTGGCCAGTTTGATCAGCGGTGCGCTGTCACCCGGTTTGCCCGGCGCCCCCAGCAGTTTTTCGCTCATGGCCTGGTCGTAGAAACGCACGCCCTGGGCGGCCGCTTCGAGCTCCTTCGGATCGGCCAGGTAACCACCAACGCCCTTGGCCATGATCTTGTAGGCTTCCTGCGGATGATCCTTGGTGTACTGCACGGCTTTGTACAAACCGGCCACCAGCGCCTTGACGTCTTCCGGCTGTTTTTCGATGACGGTGCAGTTCAGTGCGACCACGTCGACGATCACCCCCGGGGTGCTGCTGCTGTCGACCAGCACCTTGCCCTGCTGCTTGTCGCGCACCATCGACAGGTGCGGTTCCCAGGTCACGGCGGCGGGTACGCGACCGGCGATGAACGCGGTGGCGGCATCGTCAGCCGTCATGTTCTGCACGGTGATGTCGCTCATTTTCATGCCGTTCTTTTTCAGCAGATACGACAACCAGAACTGCGAGGTCGAACCTTCGTTCACCGCCACGGCCTGGCCTTTGAGCTCCTGCAGGCTCTTGACGTCCTTGCCCACCAGCACACCGTCGCCACCATGGCTATCGTCCAGCGCGGCCACGGCCTTGAAGCAGAATTGCGGACGGTACTTGAGCACCTCGTCGATGGTCGACGCCGAGCCGGACAACTCGCCGGAAGCTTGTGCGGCCATGTACATCGCCGCTTCTTCGACCACCGGCAACTCGACGGTCAAACCGTTTTCCTTGAAGTAGCCCAGGTCCTGGGCCAGGTACAGGGTGCCGTAGCCGACCCAGGTGGTATGACCGATGGACAGGGTGCCGGCCTGGGCGCTGGTGGCGACCGTCGCGGCGATGGCGGTGATCGCCAGTGGATGGGCAACGCGGGTAAGCAAGGACTTGATCATGGAGCACTCCCAAAGCTGTTGATTTAGTTTTGTCATGGGCAGTACGGCCAACGGCCCGGCCTGTGGTCTCTGATGGACCTTTCGGCATGCAGCACTGGGCTGGCTGGCGAGATCGATGGTGGCCCAAGGGCGGGCTTAGGAAAATGAGGAAATATGTGGATGCGAACGATGAAAAAACTCGTTAGCGCGCACTGCTGAAGGGCGCTGTGGGCGGGGATGCCCGAGGTGGGTGCAGGACTTGGAAAATGGGTTGGGCTGGCAAAAGCAATCGCGGGCAAGCCCGCTCCCACAGGGTTTGTGCCGGCCGCAATATTTGGGCATTACACAAATCCTGTGGGAGCGGGCTTGCCCGCGATCAAGGTCCGAAGGACCTTCCGGCAATCTCAGAGCCGGCCGTATTCCTGCGCCGTACGATCCACCGCTTTCAAGGTCTTGCCGACCAACTCATCGATCTCTTCACGACTGGCAATCAACGCCGGCGCCATGATCATCCGGCCAAGGGTCGAGCGAATGATCACGCCCTCTTCAAAACCAATCGTACGGCAGCACCACGCAATGTCGTTCTCGTTGGCAAAACGCTTGCGGCTGGTTTTGTCTTCGGCCAGTTGCAGCGCCGCGACCATGCCCGTGCCCTGGATATCGCCCACCAGTGGGTGCTTGCCGAACACTTCGCGCAGGCACTGCTGCAGGTACGGGCCGATGTCATCCTTGACCCGCGTCACCACGCCTTCATCGCGCAGGGCCTTGAGGTTGGCAATCGCCACCGCCGCCGCCACCGGGTGCCCGGAATAGGTCAGGCCGTGGGCAAACACGCCGCCCTGCTCCACCAGCACCGAGGCCATTTTCTTCGACAGGATCAAGCCACCCATGGGGATGTAGCCCGAGGTCAGGCCCTTGGCGATGGACAGGGTGTCCGGCTCGAAACCGAAGTACTCGTGGGCGAACCATTCGCCGGTGCGACCGAAGCCACCAATCACTTCATCGGCACACAGCAACACATCGTACTTGCGGCAGATGCGCTGGATTTCCGGCCAGTAGCTTTCTGGCGGGAAGATCATGCCACCGGCCCCCTGGAACGGTTCGGCGATGAAACCTGCGACCTTGTCCGCGCCCAGTTCGAGAATCTTCGCTTCCAGTTGCTGTGCCGCGCGCAGACCGAATTCAGCTGGCGTCAGGTTGCCCTCGTGAGCGAAGAAGTACGGCTCGTCGATGTGCTCGATGTCCGGAATCATACCGCCCATTTCGTGCATGAATTTCATGCCGCCGAGCGCCGTCGCGGCCAGGGTCGAACCGTGGTAACCGTTCCAGCGGCCGATCATGATTTTCTTCTCTGGCTTGCCGAGCACCTGCCAGTAACGACGCACCGTGCGGATCAACACCTCGTTGGCTTCAGAGCCGGAGTTGGTGTAGATCGCGTGGCTGTAGTGACCCGGCAGCAGGCTGAACAGCAGCTCGGACAGCTCGATCACCTGCGGGTGGGTGGTGTGGAAAAACATGTTGTAGTACGGCAGCTGTTCCAGCTGCTGGCCCGCGGCGGCCGCCAGGTCCTTGCGCCCGTAACCGAGGTTGGTGCACCACAACCCGGACATGCCGTCGAGGTAACGCCGGCCATCGTTGTCCCACAGGTGCAAGCGCTCGCCACGGACCATCACCCGTGGCCCCTCGTCATTGAGGGCTTTCTGATCGACGAACGCATGGATGTGGTGCGCAGCGTCGGCGGCCTGGTAGTCGCGGGTTTCACGTGGTGTGGTCATCGCCAGTTCTCCGTTTTGTTATCAGCGCAATTGAAACCAGGTGGTCTTCAACTGGGTGTATTTATCGAATGAATGCAGGGACAGGTCGCGGCCGAAACCCGACTGCTTGCCGCCGCCAAAAGGCACGGTCACGTCCAGTGCATCGACGCTGTTGACCGACACCGTGCCCGCTCGCAACTGTCGCGCCACACGGTGAGCGCGGTTGAGGTCGTCGGTCCACAACGAGGCCGCTAGACCGTAGACGCTGTCGTTGGCCAATTTCAAAGCGTGGGCCTCGTCGTCGAACGCCGTGACGGCCAGTACCGGGCCGAACACTTCGTCGCGAAACAGCGGCATGTCCGGCGTTACGCCGGTGAAAATCGTCGGTTGGATGAAGTTGTCCGAGCCGTTGAAGATCGACTGCCGACCACCACAGACTTTTGTCGCACCCTGCAGTTCGGCCTGCTGGATGAACTTCATGATGCGTGCAGTCTGACGGCTGTCGACGATGGCCCCGGCGGCGCTCGACGGGTTCAGCGGATCGCCCGGCTGCCAGCGTTCGGCCTGGGCCTTGAGGCGTTCGACGAACTCGTCATGAATCGAACGCTGCACCAGCAACCGCGAGTTGGCCGAACAGACTTCACCCTGATTGAAGAAGATGCCGAATGCGGCTTTCTCGGCCGCCAGGTCCAGATCCTGACAATCGGCGAACACCAGGTTGGCGCTCTTGCCGCCACACTCCAGCCACACCTGCTTGAGGTTCGACTGGGCCGAGTACTGCATGAAATATTTGCCGACTTCGGTGGAGCCGGTGAACACCAGGCAATCGACGTCCGGGTGCAGGCCGAGGGCCTTACCGGTTTGCTCGCCAAGGCCCGGCAATACGTTGAGTACGCCAGCCGGAATACCGGCTTCCAACGCCAGCTCAGCCAGACGCAAGGCCGAAAACGGCGACTGCTCGGCCGGTTTGAGAATCACCGAATTGCCCGAAGCCAGGGCCGGAGCGAGTTTCCACGCGGCCATGTCCAGGGGGAAATTCCACGGCACCACGGCCGCCACCACGCCGAGGGCTTCGCGGGTAATGGTCGCCAGCACGTTCTGCGCACTCGGCGCGACCTGATCGTAGAGTTTGTCGAGGCTCTCGGCGTACCAGCGGAACACGCCCGCGGCGCCCGGCACATCGATGTTGTAGGCATCCGCAACGGGCTTGCCCATGTTCAGCGAGTCGAGCAGCGCCAGCTCTTCGCGGTGGTCGAGGATCAAATCGGCCAGGCGCAACAGCACTTGCTTGCGTTCGGTCGGTGAGCGTGCAGCCCAGGTGCCCGCCTCGAAGACCTGCCGCGCATTGCGCACCGCTGCATTCACGTCGTCTTCGCCGCAGGCGGCAACGTTGGCCAGGCATTGGCCGGTGGCGGGGTTGATCGCGGCGAAAGTCCGCCCCGACTGCGCTGCACGGCGCTGTCCATCGATCACGGCCTGGTCGGGAAACCGCAGGGAAGCGGCCTTGCGTTGCCAATACTCAAGCTCGAACACGTTCAGATGCTCCGTTGGACATTCTTGTGTATTGGATAGTCGCTCAGGCCCAAGCGGTGGAAAACCAGTAAAAATGTGTTCGCAGGCCAAGAAAAAACTACGTAGCCAATCTCCCTTCTGGCGCAGCATGTGGTTATTGTTCAACCACAACAAATCGCTGCCCGAGCGGATAGGGGTGGCGCGCAAATTGCCTGGATGCCTGATTCGTTCTCCCCCGAGGTTTGCTGTGGCTGCCTACAATCTGCGTCAACTGAAATACTTCATCACCACCGTCGAGTGCGGCAGCGTCGCCGAGGCCTCGCGCAAGCTGTACATCGCCCAGCCTTCGATCTCCACGGCCATCAAAGGGCTGGAAGACAGTTTCGGTGTGCAACTGCTGATCCGCCATCACGCCCAGGGCGTGTCGCTGACCCCCAGCGGTGCACGCTTTTACCGCAAGGCCCAGGAACTGCTGCGCATGGCCAAGGAGTTCGAGCAGAACGCCTTGGCCGACAACGATGTGGTGTCCGGGCAAATCGATATCGGCTGCTTCGAAACCGTCGCGCCGCTGTACCTGCCGCAGCTGATTGCCGGGTTTTCGGCGTTGTACCCGGGGGTGGAAATCCGCATCCGCGACGGCGAGCAACAAGAGCTGGTGCAGGGCCTGACTTCCGGAGCCTTCGATCTGGCGATCCTCTACGAGCACGACCTCGACGGCACCATCGAGACTGAACCGCTGATGCCCGCGCAACGGCCTTACGCATTGCTACCGGCGGATCACCGCTTCGCCCAGCAGGCGCAAGTATCGCTGCGGGACCTGTGCCTGGAGCCGATGATTCTTCTGGACGTGCAGCCGAGCCGGACCTACTTCGTCAGCCTGTTCGATGAGCTGGGACTGACCCCACGCATCGCCTTCAGCTCTCCATCGATCGAGATGGTGCGCGGCATGGTCGGACAAGGCTTTGGTTTCTCGATCCTGGTGACCAAGCCGCATTCGGAATGCACCTACGACGGGCAGAAAGTGGTGTGCGTGGACATTGCCGAAGACGTCACCGGTTCGGGACTGGTGGCGGCGTGGCTCAAACGCGGGCAACTGACCAAACCGGCACAGTTGTTTGCTGACTATTGCCGCGAACAGCTGACCGCCAAATCCGAAAGCTCACGTACCCAATTGTAGGAGCTGGCTTGCCAGCGAAGGCGCCCGAAAGGTCAATTCACGGCTCAAGACCGCCTTCGCCGGCAA